>DAOTYZ010000138.1:0-17789 GCA_034434555.1 Candidatus Roseilinea sp. | reverse complement strand
TCAGCACGCTTTTATCGGGAATCAGCTCCTCGTCGTCGAAATCCTCGCGCGCATCGGACACGATGCGTGTGCGGCGCGCGTCACCATACTTCTCCGCCAGCTTCAGCGCATCCTCTTTGATCAGCGCCAGCACCTTGACAGGGTTGGCGAGCAAGTCCTCCAGATAGGCAATCGTGCGCAGGCATTCCTGATACTCATCTTCGATTTTCTGGCGCTCCAACGCGGCCAGCCGGCGCAGTTGCATATCCAGGATCGCCTGGGCCTGAAGCTCGGTGAGCGAGAGGCGCGCGATCAGCTCCGCCTTGGCCGTCTCCGCGTCCGGCGCATTGCGGATGATGGCGATCACCTGATCCAAGAAGCTGAGCGCGATGCGCAACCCCTCCAGGATGTGCGCGCGCGCTTTGGTCTTGGCCAGGTCGAATTCGCTGCGCCGGCGGATGACTTCGCGGCGATGTTCGATAAAGATGACGAGTGCGCGCTTGAAGCTGAGCAGGCGAGGTTGTAGGCGGCCCGCTTCATCGCTCACCAGCGCCAGCATTTGCACGCCGAAGGTGCTCTGCAAAGCCGTGTATTTGTACAGCCGATTGAGCACGCGCGAAGGCTGCGCGCCGCGCCGCAGCTCGATCACCACGCGGATGCCGCGCCGGTCGCTCTCATCGCGGATGTCGCTGATCTCTTCGATGCGCCCCTCGCGCACCAGGTCAGCGATCCGCTCGATCAGCATCGCTTTATTCACCTGGTAGGGCAGTTCGGTGATCACGATCTGGTGGCGGCCGCCGCGCATCTCTTCGATGGTGGCGACGCCGCGCACCACCAACCGTCCATGGCCGGTGGCATACGCCGCTGTGATGCCCTCACGACCGATGATCAAGCCGCCGGTGGGGAAATCCGGCCCTGGCACGATCGCCATCAGGTCTTCTGTTGAGACCTCCTCCAGGCGCTCCCAGTTATCCACTAAGAAGGCGACGGCTTGGCACAGTTCGGCCAAGTTATGCGGTGGGATGTTCGTTGCCATGCCTACCGCGATGCCGGCTGAGCCGTTCAGCAGCAGGTTAGGCAGCGCCGAGGGCAGCACGCGCGGCTCTTGCAGCGTGCCATCAAAGTTATCCGTCCAATCAACGGTGTCCTTATCTAGGTCGGCCAGCAGCTCCTCGGCGATCCGCGAGAGGCGCGCTTCTGTGTAACGCATCGCCGCCGGCGGGTCGCCGTCCACGCTGCCGAAGTTGCCTTGGCCGTCTATCAGCGGATAGCGAATTGAGAAATCCTGCGCCATGCGCGCCAGCGCCTCATAGACGCTGCTGTCGCCGTGAGGGTGGTATTTGCCCAACACGTCGCCCACCACGCGCGCGCTCTTGCGGTAGGGAGCGGTGGCGCGCGCGCCGGTGTCATACATGACATAAAGGATGCGGCGCTGGACGGGTTTCAGGCCGTCGCGAGCGTCCGGCAGCGCGCGCGAGACGATCACGCTCATGGCGTAATCGAGATACGCATTGCGCATCTCGCGGTCAATATCCGTATCTCGCACCCGACCGAAGGACGAAGCTGCTGAATTGGTTTCTGGCTCGGTCACCGGCGCGAGACCATCATTTGCCTCTTCAGGAGTTGTCATTGTTTGCTCACCAGACTGCTCTAGGACTGCGGGCGACCAGGGTTGCTCGCACAAAGGTAAAGGCCCGACGCATTATTATGTGCGCAGGGCGCATGTCAAATGAGGATTTGTTTCATTATACCTTTCTCAATACTGTAGCTGAGATGTAAGGTGCGTTCACGGGCAGGTACAACGGTGCTGCTCCCCAAAAAGTGCTGCGGATCTGGGCCTCGCGCATCTCGTGCGCATGAGCTAATTTGCGCTAGCGCGTTCATGAACATCGTTCGCATCTCATGCTGAGCGCGCAGCGAAGCATCTAAACTCCCGCCCGACCAAAACACTGCGAAGCCACTAAACACCCCGTCTAATTCCCCCCTACAACAGCTCATGATGGCGGGGTCATCATTTGGCCCAGGGGAAACAGCGGCGCGGTGGCGCAGTCGCTGTTTCCCGGGACGCGGGGGAATGAAAGGGGGCGCAGGCGAGGAATAAGAAGGAGGGCGCTCAGCATGACAGTGAGGCGCGAAGTCAGTGACTTCACAAGGTAACGCGCCCAAGGTGCATTCACCAACTGGGGCAACAAAGGCGGTTTGCGAACCACCCCCGCCGCTTCTTCCATCCCCGTCGCGCCCCTGTCCTTCCCCTGCATAATTTACGGATGGTGGACGACAGCGATGCCGTCGCCCACCCCGCGTTAGCTGTGAACGCACCTCCACCCTCCCCAAAATCGCATGGCAAGTAAAATGGAAAGATAACTGGGCTAGGTATTGGCCAATGATCGAAAACCTTAGCAGTCTGATCGTCGCAGCGACCAGCCTATGCGGTGCTATCGTCGCTGCGCTCCTGGCCGGCATCACGGTGTGGACCTTTCGGGATATTCGCTCGCGCACGCGCGACCCTTTCGCGCAGATCCTGGCCACTGTGATGGTGGGGGTGATCCCAATCGCCGGCATCTTGGTGTACTTCATGCTTCGCCCACGCGAGACGCTGGCCGAACAGTATGTGCGTGCGCTCGAAGAGGAGTCGCTGCTCGCCAGCATTGAGAATCAAGAGTTCTGCCCAACTTGCGGCCGGCGCGTTGACCCGGACATGCTGTTCTGCCCATCCTGTCACACCAAGCTGCGCAACACCTGTCCCGCCTGTGGCCGCACTGTGCATCTCTCGTGGGATTTGTGTCCCTACTGCGGCCATGCGCTGATTCCTGAGTTGCCGAAGAGCACAGCAGGCGCGCCGCGAGTCAAGCCGGCGCCTAAACCCCAACTGGCCCAACCGAGCGTCCTCGAACGAGTGGGTGGCGCGGTGAGCAGCGTAGTTGATCGCGTCGCAGCTCGCCTGGCCCAGCCTGTGCCCGAGCAGCGCGCGGAGGATGGGCAGGCCATCGCCACGCCTGTTCCACCGCCAGCGCGCACTGCCCCGCCGAGCAGTCGTCCACCACAGCCTGTTGTGCGTCGCCCGCCGCCCCAGCGCGAAGAGCTGGAGTAAGTTAGCTCACCTGCATCACGCGGATCACATTGGTGTGGCCCGACCCGCTGCCGAGCGGCAGGCCGGCAGTGACGACGATCTGATCTCCCGATCCGACGTAACCCAATTGGCGCGCAGCCTGACACGCGGCGTTGAACAAAGATTCAGAATCAGATCGGCGCGTCTCGGTGAGCACTGTTTGTACACCCCACATAAAGGCCGTGTAGCGCTGGGTGCGCTGATGAGGGGTTAAACAGACAATAGGTACGCTGGGGCGGTGGCGCGAGACCATGCGCGCAGTGAATCCGGAGGCCGAGGCGCATACGATGGCCTTCGCCCCGATGCTTGCGGCGATGTGCGCTGCTGCGGTGGTGATCGCGTCGGTCTGCCGATCGGTAGGCGTAGCGAGGTCGCTCGCCAGCACGTCGCGGGCAGCCGCCAAGAGCTTCTCCGGTTGGTAGATCGCGCTGGCCTCAGCGTGCGCCGCGATGCGGGCCATGGCCTGCACAGCCTCGAGGGGGAATTTACCAATGGCCGTCTCGCCGCTTAACATGAGCGCATCGCTGCCATCCAGCACAGCGTTGGCCACATCGCTGGCCTCGGCGCGCGTCGGCTGCGGCGCATGAATCATGCTCTGGAGCATCTGGGTCGCGGTGATCACCGGCTTGCCGGCCCGCAGACAAGCTAGGATGATTCGCTTCTGGTAGAAAGGCACCTCTTCCGGCGCAGACTCTACGCCCAAGTCGCCGCGCGCAACCATCACCGCGTCGCTGGCGCGCACGATCGCCGGCAGGTCAGCCAGCGCTTCGGGCTTCTCGATCTTGGCCACGATCAGCGGGTCGCCACCCAGATCGTGCGTGAGCTGGCGCAGCGCGTGTATATCCCCAGCGTTGCGCACGAAAGAGACGGCCAGCGCGTCAAGCCCCTGCGCGATTGCGAACTGCACGTCCTCGCGATCCTTCGGCGTCAGGCTCGCGCCGGCCAGCGCCAGCCCCGGGGCAGTGATGCCCTTATGCGAGGATAGTTGTCCGCCCACAATGACCTCGCAAGCAACTGTTACTGGGTCTGGACGCGCGACGACGCGCAGGACGAGCGCACCGTCGTCCAGCAGCACGCGCTGCCCAATCTGAAGCGCAGCGAGCAAATCGGGATGGGGCAGAGGGATGGCCTGGGCGTCTGGTCGGGCGCTGAGCACAACGCGCTGTCCGTGCGCCAGTTGGATCGGTTCGTCGCGCAGATGGCCGATGCGAAACTTTGGCCCTTGCAAGTCACCCATCAGGGCGATGTTTGCGCCAACCTCGGCGGCGACCTTGCGCAGTCGGGCGATGCGCTGTTGATGTTCGGCGTGGCTACCGTGCGAAAAGTTCAGCCGGGCCACGCACATGCCGGCTTGGACCATGGCGCGCAACACGTCTTCATGATCACACGCCGGCCCCAGCGTACAGATGATCTTTGTGCGCATTGTCATATTTGGCATCTAACACTAACCTATCTCTGACGCAACTCTTATGCTTCTTTAACAGATTCTTATATACTCCAACTAGCCAAGGGCAATTCTACTCAGCGAAGATTAAGCCGACGGCAGTCAAATTGAGCAGCATCAGCCGCCGAGATCGGCGGCGCACAGCATCACGAACGCACAGAGAAGACGACCTCAACACCATGTCAAGACGAAACACCACCTCGACAAGCGCCGAAGCAACCAGCCGGCCCGCAGCATCCACCCCCCGCCAAAAATCGGCGCATCACGCGGAGCGATCGGCAGACGCATCTTTTGCGCAGCGCACAGCCAAGCCACGCAAGAGGGACGCGATGCTGGGGGCAGAAGCCTCTTCCGCCCATCTCGCATGGCGGCGGATTGACCTTCACATTCACACGCCGGCCTCGCACGACTACGAAGAACCAAACCGCAGCTACCTAGATATCCTTAAGCAGGCCGAACGGCGCGGCCTGGACGTGATCGCTTTTACCGATCACAACACGGTGAACGGCTATCGCGCCATGCTCGAGGAGATCGCGCGCCTGGAATATCTGGAGACGCTCGGTCGCATCCGGGCCGATGAGCAGGCGCGCCTGAATGAGTATCGGCGCCTGAGACAGAAGATTCTGGTCTTGCCCGGCTTCGAGTTCACCGCGACATTTGGCTTTCACATCCTCGGCATCTTTCCGCCCGACAAGCCGCTCCGTGACATTGAACACATCTTGATCGACCTGGGCGTGCCCGGCGCGGCGCTGGATGGTGGGTTGACCGAAGCCGGCGCGACCAGCGACGTGTTGAAAGCCTATGCTGCGATTGATGCCGCCGGCGGCATCGCCATCGCTGCCCACGCCAACTCCACAAATGGTGTGGCGATGCGCGGCTTGAACCTGGGTGGCCAGACCCGCATCGCCTTCACGCAAGACCCTCACTTGCACGCCCTAGAGTTCACTGACCTCGATCGAGGGCGCAGCTCCAGCGCGCGCCTGTTTGACGGCAGTAAGCCCGAATATCCCCGCCGTATGTTCATCGTTCAGGGGAGCGACGCGCATCGCATCGTCGGCAGATCGGATCACCCTAGGCGGTTGGGCGTAGGCGAACGCGCAACCGAAGTCCAGCTTGAAGCTGTGAGCTTTGCTGCCCTGCGCACGCTGTTCCTCAGCCAAGCCTTCGAGCGCGTCCGGCCGGCGTTCGACGTGCTCGACTTGCCCGAAGACCCAATTGCCACGCTAATGCAGGCCAGCCCAGGCCCCAAGCTGGCGCTATACACCGCCCTGCCCAAGCGCGGCGACCGTCTTCAAGACGTGCTCCGCGATGTTTGCGCGCTGGCCAATAGCGAAGGAGGCGATGTGTTGATCACCCAGCCTGTGAAGGCCGGCAGAAAGTCCGGCGGACATGAGGAGGTCTCGGCGCTGGCCCGGCAATTGGCTACGGCCATCGAGACACAGATCACCCCACGACTGAACTCAACCGTGCATGTGCGCACGATGTTAGACGGTGCACCATGTCTTCACATTCACGTGCCGCAAGGCGAGGACGCGCCCTACGCGCTGGATGGCGGGCAGTTCTTTGTGCGCCAAGGCGAGGTCAGCCGGCCAGCAACGCGCGATGAGATCGTCGCCTTGGCCCGTCGGGGATACCAAAAAGCGCAGCAGGCCAACCCGCCGTCGCCCAGGCCATCCCAGCGACCCGCGCCAATGACAAACCAGGCCAAACGGCAACCGCAGCCCCGTTCAACGTCATCCCAGCAGCACAAGCCCACCTCACGTGGGCCAGCGCTCAAAGCGCCATCGCCGCCGCAGGCTGCGCGACCGGCCCAGGCGCCCTTAAAACGCAGCGAGGAGAAGCCCACCGTATTGATCACCGCGCCCGCTGCGTCGGCGGCAAACGGCGCAGCGACCCTGCCGGGGATGCCAAGGACGGGCGTGCAGGTGCTGGCCATGGAGGAGCGCAACGGCAACATGCACTTCACAGTGCGCGATCTGCGCAACAACACCATCATCCGCAACGTGACGATGAAGAGCGCGCGCGACCTGTGGCACTACGCCATCACTCAGTTCGCCGAGCACCCTTACGGTCCTGAAGATGTGGCATGGCGCGGCGATCGCGCGGTGCTGACCAGCGAGGAGCGCGCCGGCAAACGGCGCTATGACCTGGCGATCCGCGACGCCAACGGCCAAACCCACGTGTTTTACGGGGTCACCACCGACGGCTTGGATGAGACGTGGCAGGCGCTCATCGCCGAGTTCGAGGCTCAGCGCACCCTGCCAGGCGCGCCAGCAACAGACTAGCGCTCAATCGGCAGCCCGACTGAATTGCCCCATTCCGTCCAGCTCCCGTCGTAGTTCTTGACGCGCGGGTAGCCGAGCAGGTAGGTGAGCACGAACCAGGTGTGGCTGCTGCGCTCGCCAATACGACAGTAGGTGATGACCTCCTGATCGGGCGTGACGCCCTGGCCGGCGTAGAGCGCCTCCAGCTCCTCGCGCGATTTGAACGTGCCGTCCTCGCGCACCGCCTGCGCCCAGGGGACGTTCTTCGCGCCGGGGATATGCCCGCCGCGCAGCGCGCCCTCGTTGGGATATTCGGGCATGTGCAGGCGTTCGCCGCGATACTCGGCCGGGCTGCGCACGTCCACCAACACCCCGCGCTGTTGGACGTGGCGAAGCACTTCATCGCGAAAAGCGCGGATGGTCTTATCGTCACGCGCAGGAGCGTGATAATCGGTGCGCGGATATGACGGCAGCTCGCGCGTTAACGGTCGCCCTTCGTCTATCCACTTCTTGCGCCCCCCGTTCAAGATGGCTGCTTTGGTGTGGCCGAACAGTTGGAAGACCCAGAACGCATAAGTCGCCCACCAGTTGTTTCGATCGCCATAGAACACGACGAACGAATCATTGGCGATCCCCTTCTCGCGCATCAGCTCGGCAAAGCGCGCCGAGTCCAGATAGTCGCGCTGAATTGGATCGTTTAGGTCGGCCGCCCAATCAATCTTGATTGCACCGGGGATGTGACCGGTGTCATAGAGCAGCGGATCCTCGTTCGACTCAACGATGCGCAGGTTAGGATCGGACAAGTGCTCGGCCAGCCACTCGGTGCTGACCAGCGCTTCAGGATGGGCATAATCGGATGTGCTCATCTCTTTCACCTCTCTTTGGATTGTTGTGCGCGGCCGTGCTGTGATTGGACACAGCGCAAACCGCCGGTCAAGACTCACTTCTCGCAGCCAACGATGCTTCGTGATTAAACCATATTGACGTGCCGCCTGAGGAGGTGCGTTCGCGAATAAGGGCAAAGTATGGTGTGAGGACATTATCCCGCCGGCTCGCAGCCGCGGGCGGGATGGGCGCGTTCACGCGCAGGGGCGACTCGCCACGGGGGGCGACGCGCCGCGTCGCCTCAACGAGGGGGCGTAGCGTTCCCCGTTCGCAAATGCCCCTCGATAAGGCGATATAATCTTGCCCAACTGAATATTCGGGGAGTCCGCGGACGCGGGCTGAGAGGGCGCCCAATCCGGCGCCGACCCGTTGAACCTGATCTGGGTCATGCCAGCGGAGGGAACATCCATGAGCGAAGCGTGCGCGATCGCGTCGTCCCCACTGGCAACCCAGTGGGGATTTTTGTTATGCGCATCGCCATCATCGCCAACGGAGACCCGCCGGCCCGCGACGAACTCGCGCGCTGGCTCGATAACGACGCCATATTGATCTGCGCCGACGGCGGGGCGCGCGTGGCGCTCTCCAACGGCCTCAAGCCGGCCCACGTGATCGGCGACTTCGACTCGCTCAGCGAGGCCGACCTGCGCGCCCTCGAGGCGGGCGGTGCTCAGTTGCACCGCTACTCGCCCCGCAAAGACGAGACCGACCTGGAGCTGGCCTTGCTGCTGGCTGCCCGCTTGCTCGCCGACGATCCGCACGCGGAGATCGTCATCCTGGGCGCGGTGGGCGGCCGGCTGGACCACGAGTTGGCCAACATGATGCTGCTCGCCATGCCGGCGCTCAAGCGCATCAAAACCTGGCTGGTGCACGGTCAGGAACGCATCTTCCTGCTCGATGCCCGTGATGGCCCCGCCCAGATCGTCCTGCACGGACGAGCCGGCGACGTGGTCTCGTTGTTGCCTTTCGGCGGCGATGCCCACGGCATTCGCACCAACGGCTTGGAATACCCGCTGAACGACGAGCCTTTGTTGCTCGGCCCGGCGCGTGGTGTGAGCAACGTGCTGCTTGGGTCGCAGGCGACGATCGCGCTGCGCCAGGGCATGTTGCTATGTATTCAATCAACCCAACGAGAGGTGTAGAAGATATGCGTGCTTACTCCTTACTTTTGCTGACGACGTTTGTGTTAAGCGCGTGCGCCATCCAGGCGCCGCCGCCCCGTGCGCCGGCCCAGCCGCGCACCCTGACCGTGATGACCCATGACAGCTTCAGCGCCAGCGAGGCAGTGATCGCCGAGTTCGAGCAAACCCACAACGCCAAAGTGGTCGTGCTCAAGTCGGGCGATGCCGGCTCTACCCTGAACAAAGCTATCCTCAGCAAAGATGCGCCGCTGGCCGATGTGCTCTACGGCGTGGACAACACCTTCCTGGGGCGTGCCCTGGCCGCCGACATCCTAGAGCCATACAGCTCTCCCGCGCTAGCCGCCATTCCCGATCGCTTCAAGCTCGACCCGCAAAACCGCCTGCTGCCGGTGGATTATGGCCATGTGATGATCAACTACGACAAAGCCTTTCTACAGGCCAAGGGCTTGAATCCGCCGGCGTCGCTGCGCGCGCTGACCGAGCCGCAGTGGAAGGGGCTGCTCGTCGTCGAGAATCCCGCCACTTCCTCGCCCGGCCTGGCCTTCTTATTGGCGACCATCGCGGCCTTCCCTGAGGGCAGCGCCTACGACTGGCGGCAGTTCTGGCGCGACCTGCGGGCCAATGAGGTGTATGTCAGCCCGGATTGGAGCGATGCGTATTACAACCAGTTCAGCGGCAGCAGCGGCAAAGGGCCGCGCCCGCTGGTCGTCTCTTACGCCACCAGCCCGGCCGCGGAGGTCTTCTTCAGCGAGGGCAAGCTACAGGCGCCGCCCACCGGCAACGTGGAAGGCACAGCCTTCGAGCAGATCGAGTTCGTCGGCATCCTAAAGGGGACGAAGAACCGCGACCTGGCCGAGAAGTGGGTGGACTTCATGCTCAGCCGGCGCTTCCAGGAGGACATCCCGCTCCAGATGTTCGTCTATCCGGTCCTACCGGAGGCCGCGCTGCCCGAGGTGTTCGTCAAGTTCGGCCAGCCGCCGGCGCAGTTCTTCACGCTCCCCACCGCCGAGATTGACCGGGGCCGTGAGCGCTGGATCGAGGAGTGGGAACGAATCGTGTTGAAGTAAATGCGTTTTGGGACAGTGAAGCACATCGCGCCGGCCATGCCGGCGCTGTTGTTTTTAGCCGTCTTCTTCGCCTGGCCGCTGATCGAGATCGGTCGGGTGAGCTTTGCCACGGCCGCGTTCGGGCGCGGCGCAACGCCGCTGACGGTGCTGGGAGACCCCGCCTATCTGGGCATCCTGGCCTTCACCTGCTGGCAGGCTGCGCTCTCCACCCTGCTCACGCTGCTGGCCGGCTTGCCGATCGCGCTGGCCTTCGCCCGCTATCGCTTCGCGGGCCAGCGCTTTTGGCGTGCTGTCGCCGTGGTGCCGTTCGTCATGCCAACCGTCGTCGTGGCGGCTGCCTTCAGCGCGCTGCTCGGCCCGCGCGGCGCAGTCAATCAGCTCCTGCAATCGCTGTTTGGCCTGGAGCAGCCGCCGATTCAACTGCTTGGTTCGCTCCCGCTGGTCCTGCTGGCCCACGTTTTCTATAACGTGGCCGTGGTGATCCGCGTGGTGGGGGGCTTTCTGACCAACCTCAGCCCGCACTTGGAAGAGGCCGCTGCCAACCTCGGAGCCAACCGCTGGCAAGTGGCGCGCAGCGTGCTGCTGCCGTTGGCCCTGCCGGCGGTCGGCGCGGCAGCGGCGCTGACGTTCTTGTTCACCTTCTCCAGCTTCGGCGTGATGCTCATCCTGGGCGGCGCGCGCTTCGCCACGCTGGAGGTGGAGATCTATCGTCAGGCCACCCAAATGCTGCGCCTGGACGTGGCCGCGTCGCTGGCCGTGATCCAGATGGCGGTCACGCTGCTGACGGGTTGGGCCTCGGCTCGGCTGGAGGCCGGCGTCCCGCTAGAGGCGCAGTCCATCGGCCAGCCCCGCCGGCGACCGTCCACGCCGGCAGAGCGCGCGCTGGTCTGGGGCAGCCTGGCCTTCGTTATCCTCGTGCTCCTCACGCCGATGGCCACCCTGGTCATGCGCTCGTTCGACTGGGAGGGTGGGCCGCCCTGGCGCTATTACGCAGCGCTCGGCCAGAACGTCCGCGGCGCGCTGTTCTTCGTCCCGCCCCAGGTTGCGATCGGCAACTCGCTGCTCTTCGCCTTCGCCACCATGCTGCTGACGATGCTGCTGGGGGTACCGCTGGTATATGCGCTGGCGCGCTTAAGGCGAGGGCAGCTCCTAGAAGCCATCCTGCTCTTGCCGCTGGGGAGCAGCGCGGTGGCGTTGGGACTGGGGTTCTTGGTGGCGTTCGATCAGCCGCCGTTGGATTTGCGCACCTCGGTTGTTCTGCTGCCGATTGCCCACACTCTGGTGGCATTGCCGTTCTTCGTGCGCGCGGCGCTGCCGGCCTTTCGGGCGCTGGACCAACGCCTGCGCGAGGCAGCGCGCGGGCTAGGCGCCGGCCCGCTCCAGGTCATGCGCCACATAGATTTGCCGCTGCTCGCCCCCTCGCTGACAGCCGCGGCCATCTTCGCCTTTGCCGTCTCGCTGGGCGAGTTCGGCGCGTCGCTGCTGATCGCCCGCCCCGAATATCCCACCATGCCGGTCGCCATCTATCGCTTCCTCGGCCAGCCCGGCGCGCTCAACTACGGTCAGGCCCTGGCGATGAGCAGCCTGCTGATGCTGGTGACGGCGAGCAGCGCGGCGCTGATCGAATGGCTGCGCCCGCGCTAGCCCTTGCCAAAGCCCAGCCTTTGGGCAACGGCAGCGAGCTGCGAGCTGATGCCGGCCGTGATCGGGCTGTAGTGCGAGATAAGCTCTGCCTCGCGCAAGGCAGCGACGAAGTCCTGGGGAGAGTTGTATTCGCGGATGCGCGTGCGGCTGATGCCGACTTCTTGGAGGGTGTGCGCGTCGCTGGTGCAGATGCCGGGGACGCCCAATGCGCGGGCAATCGCTTCGGCCTCTTCATTCTTGCCGGCGTCGCGGATGCGCGCGTTGAACGTCTCAATAAAATCGAACCGATGGCCGTACTTCAACAGATTCTCGCGCCCGATCCCGATCCGACGTGGGTCGAGTGGGTGCGACGGGCCGCAGATGCCGCCTTGGGCGTGCACGCGGTCAATCGCCTCGTCTAAGTCCAGGCCATCCGGGATGCGCTCGGTGATGAAGTAGCACAGCAGTTCGCCTTGATTGGTCATCGCCTCTTCGCCGACGATGATCAGGTCGGGCGCCAGTTCATAGGCCAGCAGTGCGCCTTCGATCTCGCTGTGGTCGGTGATCGCCAGCTTCCCCAGGCCGATGCGGCGGGCGTGTTCGATCAGGTCGGGCACTTTCACCAGGCTATCTGGGGAGTAGCGCGTGTGGCAGTGGAGTTCAAGATCAAGCATGGATTTCATTGTAAACGGCGTAGGTTAAGGCTTGGTGTGAGGGGGCGTTCATGTTTTGGGGCGTAGGGGCGCGGCACCGCTGCGCCCCCACCATGGCGTGGCACCGCCACGCCCCTACCGTGCGTCTTCGTCCTTGTTGATCGGCGCGTTGAGCACCTCGCGGTATTGCTGACCGGGCACAGCCGGCCCGACGATCCCGCGCGCCTCCATCTCCTCGATCAAGCGCGCAGCGCGGGTATAACCGATGCGCAGCCGGCGCTGGAGCAGCGAGATGGACGCTTTGCCGTGCATGCGCACGGTGGCGACCGCGTCTTGAAAGAGCCTATCGCCGCGACTGTCCTCCTCGGCGGCCTGGCTGATCGCCCTGGCCTCTTCCCAAGTGGGCGGCCCGCTGAATAGCCCCGATGTGGGCATGGCAGTCCAGCCTGCTTCGTCCGTCGCGCCTTGGCCGCTGCTTTCTTCCTCGAGCTTGGGCGCGCTCATCGGCTGGTCGGCAAGCTGCGCGCGCCAGTGGCGCACCACCCGCTCGATCTCGCTGCCGCTGATATAGCATCCCTGGGCGCGCGCCGGCAGCGGCTGCTCTGGGGTGACGAAGAGCATGTCGCCGCGCCCAAGCAGCTTCTCCGCGCCTGGGCCATCCAAGATCACGCGCGAGTCCACGCTGGTGGCCACGGTGAAAGCGATGCGGGCCGAGAAGTTGGCCTTGATCAGGCCGGTCACCACGTCCACGCTGGGGCGCTGGGTGGCCAGGATCAAGTGAATGCCGGTGGCGCGCGCCATCTGCGCCAGCCGGCAGATCACCTTCTCGGTCTCGTCGGGCGCGGTCATCATTAGGTCAGCCAGCTCGTCTATCACCACCACGATGTAGGGCAGTTTCTGTAGCCCTTCAGCGGCGCCCGCCTCCACTTTGGCGTTGAACTCGGCGATGTTGCGCGCGCCATGCCGGGCGAACAGGCGATACCGCCCGTCCATCTCGCGGGTGACCCATTGCAAGGCCTGGGTCGCCTTCTCCAGGTCCACCACTACGGGTGAAATCAAATGGGGGATGCCGTTGTAGCCGATCAACTCAACGCGCTTGGGGTCAATGAGCAGCAGGCGCAGATCGTCCGGGGCGTTGGTGCACAGCAGGGCAACGAGGATGGCGTTGACGCACACGCTCTTGCCCGAGCCGGTGGTGCCGGCGATCAGCAAGTGCGGCATGCTGGTCAGGTCGGCCACCACCGGCCGGCCGCTCACATCTTGACCGAGCGCCAGCGCCAGGCGGGTCTTGCGCCGCAACGCCTCAAACTCCTCGCTCTCCATCACGTCGCGCAGGGCCACCAGCGATGCTTCGCTGTTGGGCACTTCGACGCCCACCAGGGCGCGACCGGGGATGGGCGCTTCGATCCGCACGCGCGGCACGGCTAGCGCCAGGGCCAGGTCATCGGCCAGCGCCGCGATCCGGCTCACCTTGACCTTGGTCTGCTTGCCGCCCTTCGTCTCGTTGAAGCCCGGCTCGATCCCGAACTGGGTGATGGTCGGTCCGCGGTTGACCTCGACGACGCGACCGGGCACGCCGAAAGCCAGCAGGGTCTGCTCGATCAGCGCGGCGCGCTGGCGAATCTCGCCTTCTTTGGCAGTGGCGTCGCTCCCGGGCAACAGCAACCCTTCGATGCGCGGCATCTGCCAGGCGCGCGAGCGCTGGTAAATTGAGCTGATGCCGGCCATGCTCGGCGGCGTGGCCGGCGCGCCGGGCGGGGCTGGCGTTGGCCTATTCTGCGTCGCGCGCGGCCGAATCGGCTCGCCGGATGGTGTGCCGATGATGCGCGGCGGGGGCAGTGGGCCGGATCGGTTACGCGCCGGCTGAGGTTGCATAACCGGCTGCTCGTCGCCCGCTGGCATACGCCCTCCCGCCGGCGGGACCGCCTCGCCGATCGGCATGTGTTCATCGGCCGGACGTCGAGGCGGCCGACGAGGCTTTAGCCCACGGATGATCAGCCCGCTGCGCTTGGGTTCGATGATGTCATCGCGGGGGGCGTCGGCGGGCGGCGCATCCTGCCTCGCGCGCAGCCGTTGGAAGGCTTGTAGGACTTGGTCTGCGCTCACGCCCAGCGCCAGCATCACCCCGGCCACCAGCGCCGGCAGCAAGACCAGGCCGGCGCCGGCGTTCCCCAACAGCCCAATCAGGAGCGTCAGGATCGCCCAGCCAACCTCTCCGCCCGCCTGACCATTGGCAGCCAAGGCGCGGCCTTCTTCGTTCGCGATCAACATGGCTAGGCCATGCACGACGGCGAGCGCGCTGAGATAGGCGAAGACCGCCCCGCCGATCCGCGCCGGCCGCAGGCGCGGGAAGCGCTCGCCGAAGCGCCGGATCAAAAGATAGAGGCCGACCGCGCCGAGCACCATCGGCGCCAGATAGACGCCCCAGCCGAACAGTCGGCTGGTGAAGGCCACCCAGCCGCCGACCAGCGCGCTGCGCTGGGTGGAGAGCAGCCCAAACAGCGTGAGCGCCGCCAACCCTATCAGCACGCTGCCCAGGATGTCGAGCCAGGTATCCAGGCTCATTGAGGCAAACAGCGAGTCGCCGGTCTTTTTGCCTTTGCGGGGCGCAGACGTGCCGCGGCCGGTTTTGCTGGAGTATGACCTCATCGCACAGATGTTCTAATTATAAGGCCAGCGCTGGCATTGAGGGGTGCATGGGTGCATTCACCAATAGGGGCGACCGCTCGCAGGCTGATAACTGGCACAGTTTTCTATAGAGGGTGGGCGACGGCATTGCCGTTGCCCGCCCAGGATTTTGCCCCTGCCCATTGGTGGGGCCAATACTCGCAAAAGACTCTGGACCGGGAACGCCGCTTTCTGGCCGGGATGCCGGCGCTCACCTTAGCCCCTTGTTGCGTTCTCCGCGTCTTCGCGTGAGATCAGCCCTGCGATTTGCTCACCCCTGCGCGCCTGCTTCTGCTGGGCCAAGATGCGAGCCTGAGCGATCCAGTCGGCATAGTCAGGGGTGCGCAGCCGGCTGGGCGGGCAGATGGCCGTCAGTTGTTCCACCGTGGCATCGGCCAGCGCTTCAAACGTGCAGATGCCGGCGGCGTACAAGCGGCGCTTGAACGCCTCGCCGATCCCCGCCAGCGGCTCAAAGTCATCCGGGGGCGGCCCCTGCCAGAAACGGCCCACCGAATCGGTCTCCACGGCCAGCCGGCGCGCGTCGTCACGGACGGCCTGCACATTGGCCCGCAACGGGGCGCGCTCGTCCAACGCGAGGATCAGGCGAAAGTCCTCATCAGAGAGGTTGGCCAGCTCCCAGAAGGTGCCAACGCCGGCTTCATAGAGTCGTTTCTCAAAGGCGCTGCCGATGCCCCTGACTGCCGAGAGGACCTGCGGGCATTCGGCGCGCTGGACGTGATGGCCGGCTTGGGTCGCTGCTTGAATCAGCGCGGCTTTGCGCGCCTGAATGTGCTGGCGGACGGCCTCAAGCTGGGGCGTTTGGCCGGCGGCCGCCTGCCTCTCCGCGAGTTGTCGGCGCAGATCGGTGAGTCGCGCTTCCAGCCCAGCGTTTGCCTCGGCGAGCGCGGCCAGGCGCACCCGCAGCTCGGCTGAAGCTGAGTTCATCTGGCAAGTCGCCAGCATCTGCTCCAGCCGAACCGTGCGCCTGAGCAGCGCGACCATCAGCACGTCGCGTTCGCGGGTCAACCGGCCAAGCTCTATCTCTAGCACGCCTTGCGCAGCGCGCAGGTTGGCTTGTAGCGTGTTGGCCTGGTCGTGGGCGCGGTTTAACTCGCGCTCCAGGTGTTGGGCTTCCAGATGTAGATTGCGAATGCGCCGGTAGAACGCCTCGTTTCGCCGGCGGTAGGGCAAAGCGGCGCAGACCGCCCCCACAAAGATGCCGAGGATGGCCGCGAGGGTGAGCGAAAGCCAGTCCATGGGTATGCGCAGCTTGGATTTTAGCGACACGCGGGGAGTTTGTGCGAAAGTTGATCAAAAGTCAATGGAGGCATTTACAGTTAACCCTGGGTAGGCGACGGTACCGCCGTCGCCCGCTGTATGTCAAGCGCAGCGTCCTCTTCTGATTCCGCAACACCCGATGATGGCGCAGCCATCATTTGGCCTGGGGAACAGCAGCCGCCTGGACAAAACCCCGCGAGGCCACCGAACATCTGCCTAACCCTACCCGTTTGAGCGCGCTCGCGCGCGTCACCCATCCATCGTGGTCTGCCACTTCACGTCGCGGAAGGTGACGAAGCGATTCACGAAGAAGTTCCACAGCATCACCACGATCGCCGCGAGCATCTTGGTGGCGTTGAGGCCGATGCCCCGATAGTGAGCCTGAAAGGCAGCCAGCGGCACCAGTCGCATCAGCTCGGTGATCGGCGCCTGGAAGAAGAGGAAGATCAGCTCGCTGATCAGCAGCCCCATGGCGTTGACGGCGAGGAAGACCGGCATTTGCCGGCGCTTCTTTTGCTTGCGCGATTCCGGATAGACCCACAGGCGATTGCCGATGAAGTTGTGGGTGGCGGCGATGATGAATGCCAGCGCCACCGCCAGCGGCACCGGCATGCCCAACGACCGCTCGAAGATGTTGAGCAAGGCCACGTCAATGATCAGCCCCACGCCGCCGACGATGGCGAACTTGACGAAACGCTTAACCTCCGGCTTGTTGCGGCGGGCCAGACCATAGACCCACGTGCCCTTCATCGCCGTGGGCAGCAGACGGCTGATCTCACGACTGGGGGCGGACATGCGCGTTGAACCACTCGATCATACGCCGGATGCGCTCGACGCGGTGGCGCGGCTCGCCGCTGCGCGAGAGGTCATGACCTTCCCGCGGCCAACGAATGAACACCACGTCCTTCTTTTGCAGGCGCAGCGCTTGGAAGAGCTGCTCGGCCTGCTCGATCGGCACGCGATAGTCCTGCTCGCTGTGCTCGATCAAAAGGGGCGTGCGCACCTCTGGGGCCAACGCGATCGGCGACATGCGCCAGAGTGCCTCTGGGTCATCCCAGGGGGTGATGCCGCCGGCCTCGCGGTCGTTGAAGAAGGGCACGTCGGTGGTGTTGCGCATGGAGAGCAGGTTGTACACGCCGCGCTGCGCGCAGGCCGCCGCGAAGCGATGGTCTTTGCCGATGATCCAGGCGGTGAGATAGCCAGCGTAACTGCCGCCGGTCAGGTACATCCGGTTGCGGTCAATGTAGCCGCGCGCTAGGACCAAGTCCACGCCGCGCAGCACGTCGCGCATCGGGCCGTCGCCCCAATCGCCGCGGTTGGCGTGCCAGAAGGCGTTTCCATAGCCATCTGACCCGCGCGGGTTGCAGTAGAAGACGGCATAGCCGGCTGAGGCCATCGTTTGGAACTCGTGCCACATGCTGCGCGTGGCCGGCCCCCACATCACGTGTGGCCCGCCGTGCATCTGGACCACCAGCGGATACTGCTTGGCCGGGTCAAAGTCCGGCGGCAACACTATCCAGCCTTGGATGTTGTGCGCATCAGAGCGATAGCGGAGTGCCTGGACGCGACCGACCGCGTGTTCAGCCAGAAAGCGGGCGTTGGGCTGATACAGCCGCCGGATGCGCTGCGCCTCATCGAGCAGATAAAGCGCGCTCGGATCGCCTGGCGCGCTGGCGATGAA
>DAOTYZ010000137.1:0-21283 GCA_034434555.1 Candidatus Roseilinea sp. | reverse complement strand
ATGTCCAACCCCAGCGGGGTGACGGCGCCAATTCCGGTGACGACTACTCTATGATTGCTGCTTTGTTGCATCGAACGTTCATTGCGATATAAGGAAGTTATGCTTTGAACTTGGTCGTGCGCACACGCCAAAGTCCCTTCAGGTCCTCGATAGCCGTGGGGATGATCTTCACGCGGCTATCCAAGTCCTCGATCCACTCAACAGGGACTTCCCAGATTTTATAGCCGCATTGCTCAGCCCGCAGCAGCAGTTCAGAGTCGAAGAACCAGTGATTGTCTTGAATGTAAGGCACGAGGTCTTGGACGGCCTGGCGGGAGAGCGCCTTAAAGCCGCACTGCGCATCGGAGAAGCGCCGGCGCGGGAACATCAGTTTGATGATCAAGTTATAAGCGCGCGAGATCACCTCGCGCTTCAGTTGGCGGGTGACGCGCGCCCCCGGCATCAGCCGAGAGCCGATCGCAATATGGTACCGGCCGGCGAAGATCGGCTCCACCAGCGGCATGAGGTGGCGCAGATTGGTGGAGAGATCAACGTCCATATAACACACCACATCGGCAGTCGAGGCCAGCCAGGCCCGTTTGAGCGCGCGCCCGCGCCCCTTCTCTTCAAGGTGGATATACGTCACTTCGCCCGGATATTGCTCGGCCAGCGCCTGGGCGATCTCCAGCGTGCGGTCGGTAGAGGCGTTGTTGGCGATCACGACGCGCCAACGATAAGGGCACGACTGGACCAGAAAATCGCGGAGCTTTGTGATGTTCGGGGCGAGGTCGCGTTCCTCGTTGTATACCGGGATGACGACGTCCAGAGAGGGGGTAGCGGACATTACGCCATAAGGGATTTTAGCGCGTCTCAATGACGAAGGTCGGCACAGTGCTGCCGCCGCCGGCAGTGACGTTAAGCAATGCCGAGGTGGACAGGCGCGTCAGACAGCTCGCCGCGTAGGCATCGTGCCAGACGTAAGGATTGGTGTCGAACGAGCGCTCGACAAACTCCAAACCGCGCTCCCCATAGCTGGGATAAGGCTCGCCGGGCACGTCCACGCGCTGTTGCACGATGGTCGGCGCGTCAAGCGCATCTCGCAGGGCGCACTCCCACGCTTCCTGCGACACCGTCCACCCCAGGACGATGCCCTTGCCGCCGTATTCATCAGCCGGCTTGAGCACGAAGCGCTCGCGATGCTGCGCGACGAAGGGGAGCAGGTCTATGCGCTGACCTTCATAGACCGTGAAGCGCTCAGCCACTACGCGCGTCCACGGGATGAACTGCGCGATGGCGCGCTGCTCGTCCTGGGTAAGGCGGTCGCCGTTGACCTCGTCGCTCAGGACGGCTAGGCTGGTCTTGCGATGAAGGACCTTACAGTGAAAGGAATTGACCATGCACGCGGCGCGGTCACGCACAGCGCGAACAACCGGATGCTCCAAACCGCCCTGCGCGACCAGCTCGCTGAGCAATACGCGCTTATAGATCACGTTGACGTGCAGCGGCGGGCCGGGTTCGTGGGCGGGTTGGGCGTAGAGCTTGCCGTCCCGATATTCGCACTCCCGCGGGTCGGCGATGATGCACGTCAAGCCCTGCGCGCGAAAGTATTCTTGGAACTGCACGAACTCGCTATAGGTCGGCACCTCCTTCCAATCCAGGATGGCGATCCGCATCGGCTCGCGCCCACCCCATTCGTGGTAGCTCTGTTCGAGCGCATGGCGCACGTGATGCCGACCTGGTAGGGGAAAGACCTCGTAATACCGCTCGAAGCGGTGCATGATCGGCAAGCCCAGCATGATCTCGCCGAGCGCGTCGTGATAGCCGATGCCAGCCGGCGTCTCGGCGTTGTATTCCGTGAACTTCAGCGCGTTCGTCTGCGGGACGAAGAAGGTGTCCATCCGTGCGGTAGGGCTGCTGGCGCGGTAGGGCATCGGCAAGCTGATGAGCTGCTCTTCCCACGCGCTGAGCATGAACTGGGCGCGGAAGTTGGGATCGCGCAGCGCAAGGTCGTGTGCGCGCGCGAACGCCGGCATGACCGCGGCAATCGCCTGGCGCAGGGAGCGATACTGCGCTTGGGTCAGAAAGCGCGGGCGCAGCACTGTGCACAGTGGGCGCGCGCCGAAGAATAGCCCACGCTTGGCTTGCTGTGCCGTCAGCAGCTCCTGGCTGGCCTGAGCGACGGCGTCGTCGAGCAAGTCGTGGTAGGTCTCAATGGCGCGCTGTAGCTCGCTCATTCTGCGCCTCGCCACATGGCCTGGAAGGGCACCTGTTGCTGTCGCGGCGACTTGGCCAGCGCAATGCACATGTCGGCCATCCTCTCCACGCACCAGCGATGATATTCATAGCCACACGAGTTGATGTCCATATCGGGCGCGGGGTTCATGAAGTCAATCGCATACGGCACGCCATCGCGGATGGCCCATTCAATCGTGTTCATGTCGTAGCCCAGCGCGCGAACCAGCTTGAGCGAATCCTGCACCACGCGCTCGTGCATCGCCGGCGTAAGGGTGTGCTTAAGATAGCGGCGATTCACCGGGTCATATTTGGCGACGTAGACGTGTTCTTGGCCGATGCACATGCAGCGCAGATAGTCGTCCCACTTAATGAACTCCTGGAGCACCATCGTGCGCAGTCCGCTTTCGTTATAGCGCGCGAACAGCTCGTCCATCGAATGCACCACGAACACGTCCTTCCAGCCGCCGCCGTGGGCGTCTTTGAGCACGACCGGGAAGCCGCCCAGATAGGCGACGTGCTCCTCCCAGGGCATGGGGTAGATCAGGTTGCGCAGGCTCTCATGGGGGACGATGCCGGGCACGTAATCTTTATTGGGCAAGACCACCGTCCGCGGGCTATGCACGCCGATCTTGGTCGCCAGCGACGCCTCGAAGAACTTATCGTCAGCCGACCACATGAAGGGATTATTGACGACATACGCCCCTTGAAGCAGAGCGTTTTTGAGGTAGGACCGGTAGTAGGGCACCTCGTGCGAGATGCGATCCACAATGACCGCGTATTCGCACGGCTCATTCATGCGCGTGCCGCCCAGCTTGGCGTACTCTGCGATCACGCCGGCTTGCCGGTCGTTCACTTCTTCGATGAACGCCGGCGGCCACGACCATTCACGACCAACGATGACTCCGATCTTGAGCATGGTTTCTCCCTCTATGATGAGTTGGCAAACACACAACGAGCCTCACGCCGCCCGCCTGACCAGCGGCAGGAGCATGGCGCGCTCCTGAGGCGCAAGCGCATGACCCAGCCACAACACAGCCCCATAAGCGATAAGGCCGAGCACAAGCCCTATCAGGACCATGCCGCCAGCAGCGAAGATGCCGGTCAGCCCAGCCATCACGCCGGCGGCCAAAAATGGCTTCGCCAATACCGCTCTCCAGTCCACCGGCCCGATGTGATTCCGCACGGACACATAGAAAGCCGCGCCCTCGACGATCTCGCTGAAGATCGTGGTCACCGCGGCGGCCACGAACGAGAACGCCGGGATGAACAGCGCATTGGTGATGACGTTGAAGGCCAACCCGATCACAAAAGCGCGGGTTAGCGCGCGCTGCTGGCCAGCGGCGATCAGCGCGTAGTTCGTCACACTATTGATCCATCCAATCGGCATGCTCCAGGCCATGATCGCCAGGGCGAGGGCGCCGTTGGGCAAGAACTCACGCCCCCCTAAGATGCCGACCAGCGGTTCGGCCAAAAAGGCGGAGGCCACCGCCAGCGGCAGCGCCGCGATCACCAGGAGCTTCAGCGCCAGGGTGTAGGCGCGGGCCAGCGACTCGTCGCGCTGGGCGGCCATGCGCGACATGGCCGGGAAGAGCGATTGCGTAAAGAACGCCGGGATGATGTTGTAGGCATCAATGAACTTGTATGCTGCGCTATACCAGCCAACCGCCAGCGGCCCTTTGATCGCTTGGAGCATCGGCACATCCACCTTGAAGAACATGGTCGCCAGCAGATGATTCAGCATCAGCGGAAAGGCTTCGCGCATCATCGCTCGATTCGTCAGCCGGCTCGTCGTCGTATCGGTGATGGGCTGGCCGCGCAGCAGGCGCTGGGCCGCGAGCAGGAGCAGTGCCAGCGTGATCAGGTTGACCACAATAGATGTCACGCCCAGGCCGATGACGCCCCAACCGAGCAGCAACAGCGCCGCGCCGATGGCCGCCTTTAGCAGGGCGCTGACGATGGTCAGGCTGGCCGGTACCTCCGCTCGTTCATAGGCAAAGAACAAAGCGCTTAAGCCGGTGGACAAACTGCCCGGAAACTGGCTGAGCGTGAGCAGCAAGATGGCAACGCTGGCTTCTTCGGCCAGGCCAAACGCCCCGCGCCAGACGAGCACCAGCAGCACAATCAGTGGTGCGACGCCCAGCGCGAGCGACAGCCGCAGCCGGCTGGTCTGCCAGAGATAAGCCCGTGCCTTGGCGTGATCGCGCGCGATCTCGCGGGTGAGCAGGGTGTTCAGGCCAAAGTTCATCACGATCTCGAACCACCCCACCAACACCACGGCAAAGTAGAAGTTCCCTGCCCCCTCCGGTCCAAGCACGCGCAACATCAGGAGCGCGAAGGCGAAATCAATCGCCCGCGCGACGATGTTCAGGCTGGTCAACAAAAAGCTGTTGCGCGCGATCAATCGCACACCCGACTGCGCCCGCCACTCGCGCAGCCCGTTGCGCCAGACATACACCCCGCTCAGGAAGAGCAGGGCCATGAGGGTGATGAAGCTAGCAAACGCACCGATGCGGAAGGAATCCGGCGAGTATCGGAAGCGCACGGTGAGCGCTGCGGGGAGCGGCTGATCCACTGTCCGTTCGTCGAGCAAGACGCCGCGAAAGTTGCCGTTGACTTTGACGATAGGCAGCTCTTTCTCAGCACTATCCGGTGCGCCAAGCGGTCGCACAAAAGCCCGCCAGCCGGGGAAGTAGCTATCTGCCAAGACCAACCAGGCAGCTTCGTTGACCTGCGCATCTATCCACACTTCGTTATTGCGATACGCGGTGACGCTCGCAGCGATGGGATCGCCTGCCGCAGGGGAGCCGCCGATCGGCAACTGTGGTACAGCATCGGCATCCACGATGACGAAGCGCCGCGGGTCATAGCGCTGTACCGACTGGGCGAAGTCATCCGTGGCGACCGTGCTGCGCAGCGGCAGCATAAACGCGCGCGGCATGGCCCGCTCGTTCTTGTAGATGCGCGTCGCCCCGTCGTCGTAAAACAGGCTGAACCCTGGCGTCGCAATCACCTCTTCGGTGACGACATACTTGACGCCGAGCAGGTCCAACAGAGGAGATTCCAAGCTGCGCGCATCCTTGATCGGCGCGATGCGGTTGTACAGTAGCTCGCCCTGCGGCTCGATAAGTTGCATGAAGTCGGTGTATTGCTTGGGGATGATCGAATCGTAGCCGCGAATGTCCTGGAGGTCGAAGAGCCACGCCGAGTTTGCGTTGAGCGGCTTGCCTGTCCGCGGCTCGTAGGCCGTCAAGCGCCAGAGCGAGGAATCGCGCTGCAACGCTTGAATGGCCGGCGGGGTAAAGCGCAGCAGGGCGGGATCGACGGCCGGGTTAAAGCCGGTCCAGGCCCAGAGCAGATCAATGGCCACCAACCCGATCGCCAGGGCCGGCGCATTGCCGATCACGCGCTCGGCCAATCCCTTGCCCGGCTCGGTGCGCACGTGGTGTTTTAACAACAACCACCATACGACGCCGGCTGCCGCGGTCAGCAGCCCAAGCCGGGCCACGTTCAGCGCCTGATAGCTGAAGAACATCTCAGCGCTGGTGAACCCCTGTCGCACTGCTTCGCTGCCGACGAATTGCTCGAAGAATGGCTTGGCCGATGGCCAGGCCAGGCGCAGGACGACCACTGCCGCCAACAACGCACCACCCAGACCGACAAGCGCGATGCTGGCCGGCCAATATGCCTTGCCGACCTGCGGTGGGCGCGGGAGGAGCTTTGGGCGATATGTGCCGATGGCGGGATGACGCCTGACCTCGGCCTCTAGCCAGTCAAGCCCTGTTCCACCCAGCATCGCCAAGCACAGCGTCAGCGGAAAGATCCAGCGAAAGGGTGAATGCAACTGGCTGAAGCCGGGCACGCCGAAGAACAGGATGGCATACGCTGGCGTGCCGAAGATGAACAGCAGCGACGCTACCCCGAGCGCGACGAAGAACCAGACAGGCATAACGGTGCGCCGGCGCATCCCCTGTGGCCGGCGATCCAGCGCAGTTTTCGCTGCCTCAGCAATAGCGACGCCGGCCAGCACCAGGGTGATGATGCCCACGTAGGCTGCGCCCTCGACGTAGTTCTTTATCCCCCACGCTGTGTGACCGCTGGCTGTGGTGACCGGCTGAAGCGCCCAGGTGAACAAGTCGAAGTAAGTGTGGTGGGCTGGGTTGCCGAAGAAATCCGGCCCAAGCCACTGGACCACGTAGCGCAGCGGGAAGGCATAGCCGAGCACTTCCTGGAGCGTGGCGCTGCCCTGGCGGAAGTTGCGCGTGACCAGCTCTAACAAGGGGATAAGCTGTATCGCGCCCAGCCCCAGGCCGGTCACTCCCATCAAGAGAAGCCAAGCCAGCCGGCTGGCCAAATACGGTCCGTCCACCCGCAACTTGCCGAAGCCGATCACCGTGCTCACCCGCCATAACCCGAAGAGCGCCGTGACCAGCAAGGTGTAGGCGAGGATCTCAACGTGCCCGGCCAGCACCACCATGGCGATGGCGAACGCGCCGATCAGCGCCCAGGGGAGAGAGGACGGACGATTGCCCAGGGCGGGTGATTGACGGATCACCCGATCGCTCATCGCCAGGATCAGCGGCAGCCAGGACCCGCCGGCGATGATCATCGGGAAGACCGTCGAGACGACGAAGAAGCCGCTGAGCTGATAGACCACGCCGGCGAAGAGCGCGCCATGACGCCTGATCCCGAGGGTGCGCGCCAGGATAAAAGCAAACGTCCCGGCCAGGCCCAACTGGAGCACGGTGAACCAGCCATAGGCTTTCTCCAGCGGCAGGATGTAATACAGCAGGCTGAGCGGATACATCGCCGAATGCTGACCCGCAGCCAGGAACGGCACGCCAGCGAAGAGATAAGGATTCCACAGCGGCAATTCACCACTGCTCAACGAGTTGAGAATGAAGCGCTTCCAGGGGTAGTTCTCTAGGATCAGGTCGGAGAGCAATTCGTTATGCGGCCTTGCAACGCCAAGCGAGGCAGCAGCCGACCGGAAGGGCTGCCAGGCAAACAAGTTATCCACCGGCAGCAGGGTGTATGGCCCTATCGTCACCGGCGCAAACAAGGCCAACGGGAAGAGGAAGAAGAGAAGGATGCAAACTGCATCAGCGGTGATCAACCGTTTCGTCCACGTCAACCACGACGAACGCATCAGTGCGAATGTTACTCGAAGTAGAACGCGCTGGGCGCATTGGGTGCGTTCACCGATCGGGGCAGCAGGGGCGATTTACGAACTGCCCCTGCCGCCGCCTCCTTACATCCCCCGTTGATCCCCTCCCTTTCCCACTTGTAAGGGAATGAGGGCGGGCATCACCCCCTGGCCGTGAACGCACCCTCCCGCACCTGCTGTAACTGGCATTTATATAATCCTCGGCAGGCATCTATTTATGGAATGGCGCGTTGCTGTAGACGACTTTCTTAATGAGCTTCGGGAGAAAGGGAGCGCCGACAACACCATCATCGCCTACCGCAGCGACCTGAACCAGCTTATCAATTACCTGGTCGTCGCGCTGCCGGGAGATGCGAGCTGGTCGAGGGTGACCTTGTCGGTGCTGCAAGATTATGTCAGGCAGCTTGCGGAGCAGAACTACTCTGCTTCAACGATCGCGCGCAAAGTGGCTGCGTTAAAGGCGCTCTTCCACTGGTTGGCGCAACGCGGGCTAATCACCGAAGATCCGACGCTCCAACTGCGTTCGCCGAAAGTAGAGAAGCATGCGCCGCGTGTGCTGAGCCAGGAAGAGATCAACCGGCTGCTTGAGGCGGTCTCGAAGAACGGCGCGCGCCATGCGCAACGCGACCGCGCTCTGCTCGAGGTGATTTATGCAACCGGTATGCGCGTATCTGAGGCGGTCAACCTATGTTTAGGCGACGTGGATTTAGATAGACAAGTCGTATGTTGTGCTGCGGGCGCACGACGGCGGACAATACCGTTGACGCCACAGGCGGTTGCCGCCCTACGCGCCTACTTGAATGGTTCGCGCCGAGACGTAGCCATCGCCTCGAGCAACGACTACGTCTTTGTGAACCCCTCCGGTCGCCGAATCACCCGTCAGTCGGTCTGGCAGCTAGTGCGCCACTACGCGCAGGTCGCCGGGTTTGGCAATGGCCTAACGCCGCACACGTTGCGTCACTCGCGCGCTGCGCACATGCTCAGCGCTGGTGAAGACGTACGCAGTGTACAAGCATGGCTTGGCCATGTAAATATCGCCACGACTCAGATGTACCGCTCGCACTTGGACGCCGCAGAAGGCTCAACGAAAGACGAATTAACGAGCAGCAATAATTCAAAAGAGCAAGACTATTAGCTTATGATGACTTTGGAAGCGGTTCAAGCGTCGCTTCAAGCCGCGGTGACCTACCTCCAGCAGCGCGACAGGCGTTCGTGGCGTGTCCTCATTATCCTAGGCAGTGGGCTGGGTGCGCTGGCCGATGAAGTTGAGGATGCGCTCCGCATCCCGTATGCCGATATCCCTGGCTTTGCGCCCTCCACTGTGCAAGGACATAAAGGTCAACTTGTGGTCGGCAAGTTGGCCGGCGTGACGGTGGCTGTGATGCAAGGCCGCATGCACTTCTACGAGGGCTATCCACTCTGGCAGGTGACCCTGCCGGTGCGCGTGGCCCGTTTAATGGGCGCGGACACGATGATCATCACCAACGCAGCCGGCGGGATCAACCGCGACTTCCGGATCGCCGACCTGATGTTAATCACAGACCATATCAACTTGGTCGGCATGGCCGGGCATCATCCATTGATCGGCCCGAACCTGGAGATGTTCGGCCCGCGCTTCCCTGAGATGACCACGGCCTACGACCGCCAATTGGCTACCTGTGCGATGCAGGTTGCGCAACAAGCTGGGGTTGTCCTGCGCCAGGGGGTTTATGCGTGCGTGGCCGGGCCGAGCTTTGAAACGCCGGCGGAGCTACGCTTCCTGCGCATGATCGGCGCTGATGCTGTTGGCATGTCCACCGTGCACGAAGTAATCGTGGCTCGTCATGCTGGCCTGCGCGTGCTTGGCTTGAGCGGCATTACCAACGTGGCCCGCCTAAGCATTGATGAGGGTGAACCGCCCTCGCATGAGGAAGTGATGCAAGCCGGCGCTCAAATTGCCCCGCGCATGTTTGCTGTCCTGCGCGGCGTGATTGCCAACGGCCTGGGTTGAACATCCGGTAAGTTCGGCGAGGAGGATGAACGCGCCATGGACGTGGTCTTTCGGCTGATTAGTGAACTGCGCCTGGTGCTGGTTGTGGTAGCAGCGGTCTGCTGCGCGGCCTTCCTGTTCACCGGATTTGCCGCTTGGCGTGAGTTGCGCCGCGCAGTATTCAAGCTGGAGCGAAGCACCATCATTAGCAACGCGCTGAGCGCCTGGTTCAAAGCTGCCATCTGTGCGGTGATTGGGGTGGCCATTTGGGTGGTCACAGATGACACAACACGGCCAAGCCTGCGACCGGACGATAACCCGCTGGCGGCTGCGCCGATGCCGACGCTGGCGCCTGACGAGCCGACCCCCCTGCCAACCGCTGATCTATCTGGCCTCTTGGTGGCTGCTGCGCTGCCCATCCCTTCCACGCCTGAGCCAGTGTTTGTGTTGACGGCGCCGCCGGCGACCATGCCCGCGCCGCCGACCGTGCCTCTTTTGCCGCCTAGCACACCAACGCCGCCTCCGCCGCTGCCCACGCCACCGCCGCCCCAGGTTCAGTTCCCTAACATCGTCGTCGCTACCGCGACGCCCATGCCGGAGTTGATCCCGCTCATTCCCGAGCCTTCCCCTACGCCTGAGCCGGCGGTTGGGGAGGCGCTGATAGCAGATTGTCCTTCTCCGGCAGCGCGCATCACCAGTCCCGTTGCCGGCGAGGTCGTCTCCGGTATCTATGTGGTGCGCGGGACAGCCGAATTTCCGGGTGGGGTAGGGCGCTACAAGCTCGAAATCCTCCGCCCGAACGTGCCTGGCTGGGCCTTCCTGTGGGAGAACTACAACGCAGTGCGGGACGGCGTGTTAATGCCGCGTTTCGACGCCGGCCTCTTCCCGCCGGGGGTCTACACGCTGCGACTTATGCTCATAGACGGGGCAGGTCAGGAGACGGGCATTTATTGTAGCGTTCAAATAAGAATCCCTTAAGTTGCTCGTTGCGATGGTGACGCTGATCCGTCCCGCTGAACTGGCTGATCTTGACGCCATATTGGCGATAGACCATAACTATGTTACCGATTATGTCTGGCAGATGGACGAGCACAACACGGGGGGCGATCACGTAGTGACCTTCCGACTGGCTCAGCTCCCTCGCCCAGTTCGGGTGGCTTCTCCATACGATTCAGCCACGCTCCAGCGGTGCTTATACCGATGTGACTACCTGTGGGTCGCACAGGCAAATCAAGAGATCAGCGGCTACATCGGCATGGCACTTGTGCCCTGGCAAAGCGCGGGCGTGCTTGCTGCGTTTGCGGTTGCGCCTCCCGCACGGCGCAGGGGCGTGGGCAGTCAGTTGCTTGAGACAGCGATCAGGCAGGCGCGGGCGGATGGGCTGTCGGCGATCACCCTCGGCCTGGCAGCGAAGAACTACCCGGCGACGCGTTTCTGTCAGACGCGCGGCTTTCGCTTGAGCGGCTATGCCGATCGCTACTACGCCAGCGGTGACATTGCTCTATTCTTCACGTATAGAATCAAGTGACATCTTATGGACGCGCTCATTGATGCTTTGCTGGCTTCCGTCCAACTCCTGAATCGGATCATCGTGGCCAGCCTACTCATCACGGCTTTTGCGCTGATCATCTACATTGGCTTATACAACCGACGCAGCCCGATCGCGCGCGCGTATGCCATCATCCTGTTCTGTGTCCTGGGGACGTACCTGGGGGACTTGCTTGCCCAGCTCTCCGAGCTGGAGTCGCGGGCAGATGGGACGGAGTTCTGGCTGCGCCTGCAGTGGTTGGGCATCGCGACCATCCCAGCGGCTTCGCTGGCGATGTCGGATGCGCTGCTGCGCGCCACGGGCGAGAATTCACCATTGCGCCGGCTGGCTGTGCAAGCGAGCCTCGTGCTGAGTCAGGCCATCTTCCTGGCTGCCCTTTTCACGCCGTTGATTGCCACCCCAGGCGTGTCGAACGATGGGCTGGTGCATCTCACGCCTGGACCGCTTTTCTATCCTTTCACCCTGTATTACTTTGCTGCTACCGCCTGGGCCACCTATAACGTCTTTGAGGCCCGCCGGCGCGCCCTCACAGCCACCAGCAAGCGGCGGATGACTTACCTCGCCTTGGCGTTTGCTATGCCGGCCCTCAGCATGTTTCCTTACCTCCTGCCGGTGGGCTGGCCAGCCGCCTTCCCGCCTCTAGTACCCTGGACGACTATCCTGGTCGTGAACATGGCCCTGGGCGCTGCCATCACATTCATGGGATACGCCGTGGCTTATTTTGGCGCTAGCGCGCCTGACCGCGTCATCAAGCGGCGCATGGTGAAGTATTTGATCCGCGGCCCTTTGACTGCTGCCGCCGTCGTTGGTGCGCTGGTGCTCAGCACGCGCATCGAGCGCTGGCTGGATGTGCCCGGCATCTTCATCGGCCTGATCGCTGCGTCTGCCATCATCCTCATGGTCCAATGGTTTATCGATCTCGTTCAGCCGACGCTCGATCGCCTGTTGGCCGGCGATGACGCCGAGGAGGTTCGCCGCCTACAACAGTTCAGTGCGCGCCTCATGACCCGCTCGGACCTCACCCAGTATTTGGAGAACGTCTTGGCTGCGCTCTGCGACCTGCTCCGCGCGCGAACCGCATTTATCACTACCTGTCTCGCCAGCGAAGCGCCCTGTAATTCGTCGGTGAACATCACCGTGAGCATCGGCGCGGTGGGCGAAGCAAACGGAGAACTGCCCGTGCCGCCGGATGCCGTGCGTTCGGCCTTAATGTTAAGACCCTCTCAGCCGATCAACGGCAACAATGGCGCTCCTGAGGCGTCCACCGAGCCGGCCCATCCATCGTTCAGGGCGGAGAGTGACTTCCTGATCTGGGGAGGGTACTGGCTGGTTCCGCTCTATACCCAAGAGCGGCAGGAAGTGATAGGGGTGATGGGGTTGGCCGCCCGCGCTTCTGAGCCTGACCTAAATAGTGAGGAGCGGCGAGGCGTGGCGATGCTTGTGCGGCAGGCGGCCCGCGCGCTGGAAGACGCAGATAAGCAATGGCGCGCGTTTAACGCGCTCGAACGGCTGGTGCCAGAAGCAGATGATATGCAGCGCAGGATCGCCAGCACGCGCAACCCCGCCGCGCCCACCATCGCCGACTTCGAGCGCGTGCCGCTGGATAACCACGACGACTTTACGCAACTGGTGCGCGATGCGCTCAGCCAATATTGGGGCGGGCCTAAGCTGGCCGAGTCGCCGCTGTTGAACCTGCGCGTGGTGAGAGAGGCAATGGAGGTCGAGAACGGGAACGCAACGCGGGCGCTGCGACGTGTGCTGGCCCAAGCCATTGAGCAATTGAAGCCCAGCGGGTCGCGCAGCTTTACTGCGGCCGAGTGGATGTTGTACAACATCCTGGAACTCAAGATCATGCAAAACATGAAGGTGCGGGATGTCGCCCGCCGGCTGGTAATGAGCGAGAGCGACCTGTATCGCAAACAACGCGCTGCCTTTGAGGAGGTCGCGCGCATCATCGTCGAGATGGAGCGCGAGGCGCGCCGGCGTGAACGACAACAGGCATCCGCCGATCCAGCAGCACCCCAACCGTTCTTAGCCGTGCCAGTTGTGGAGAAGTTGGAGAACATCGCAGACGGCTAATTGTTATGAAGAAAGCGCTCATCGTCTATGGCGGCTGGGAAGGTCATCAGCCCGCTGAAGTGGCCAATCTGCTGCGCGATGCGTTGCTCGGCGAGGGCTTCTCCGTGCGCTGCTCCGATAGCCTCGACGCTTTCTGCGACCTGGAGGCCCTCCGACAGCTCGACCTGATCGTTCCGATCTGGACAATGGGGACGATTAGGCCCGATCAGCTCGGGCCGCTGTTGGCAGCCGTGCGCGATGGCGTGGGCATCGCCGGCTGCCATGGCGGCATGTGTGACGCCTTTCGCAGCGAGACCGAGTATCACTTTATGACCGGCGGCCAGTGGGTCGCCCATCCCGGTGGGGACGGGCGTCACTACTGGGTCAACATCGTCCACCGCAACCCGATCACCGAAGGCATCGCCGACTTCGACGTAAGGACCGAGCAGTATTACATGCACGTTGATCCAGCCATCCGAGTATTGGCGACGACGGCTTTTGAAGACTATGACAACGTGGTGATGCCGGTGGTCTGGACGAAGACCTATGGTCGTGGGCGAGTCTTTTACTGCTCACTGGGTCACCAGGCCAGCATCGTGGCCATGCCGCCGGTGCTGCGGATGATGACCCGCGGCATGCGCTGGGCGGCGGGTGAATGGGAGACTCGGCTGGGCCTGACCTTTGGGCAGCTATATGGTGCGCAGCCGCTAAATCGGACAGCGTCAAATGGTGAACGATGACGGCCGACGTGAGGCGCGCTCACCAACGGGGATAACCCTTCGCAGGCTGCCAGCCAGCGAAGGTCCGTCCGCGACTCTCATCGCCTCTGGCTATAAACACTCTCCTGCGCATATCGAACAATGAGCGCCAAAGTCATTGACGGGACGGCCATCGCTGCGCTTGTGCGGGCCGAGATCAAGGCGGAAGTCCAGCGTTTGCAGGCCGACCGCGGCCTTACCCCTGGCCTGGCAACCATCCTGATCGGCGATAACCCGGCTTCTGCGACCTACGTTCGCAACAAGCGACGTGCCTGTGAGGAAGTGGGCATCCGGTCGTTCGGCTATGAGCTGCCGGCGACGACCACTGAGGACGAGCTGCTGGGACTGTTGGGCGAATTGAGCGCACGTCACGACGTGCATGGCATCCTGGTTCAGTTGCCCTTGCCCTCCCACATAGACGCCCAGCGGATCGTGGAGGCCATTCCTCCCGAGAAAGACGTGGACGGTTTCCACCCGGCCAACCTCGGCTTACTGGGGGTGAAGGGGGCGCAAGCGATGTTCGCACCGTGCACACCTCAGGGCTGTATCGAGCTGTTGGAGCGCAGCAGCGTTCAGATCAGTGGTCGGCGCGCCGTCGTGCTGGGGCGCAGCACGATTGTGGGCTTGCCAACCGCGCTGATGCTGTTGGCGCGCGATGCCACGGTAACGATTTGTCATAGTAAAACGCCCAACATCGCTCAGGTGACGCGCAGCGCAGATATCCTCATCGCTGCCATCGGCCGGCCACGTTTTGTCACCGCCGATATGGTCAAGCCGGACGCTGTTGTGATTGACGTGGGCATTAATCGCCTTGCCGATCCAAACAGCCAACGCGGATTTCGGTTGGTGGGCGACGTGGATTTTGAGGAAGTGCGCGAGGTGGCTTCGGCGATCACGCCCGTGCCGGGAGGGGTTGGGCCAATGACGATAGCGATGCTGCTGAAGAACACCTTGCGCGCTGCGCTGCGTCAACTCGCGGCTGCGCGCTAGCTCCTCGAACAGGACTCGAACCTGTAACCTACCGGTTAACAGCCGGTTGCTCTACCCATTGAGCTATCGAGGAATATACTTTGATTATACACGATAGCGCGCCGGTAAAAGGGGGGTGTGCGCATTGACAATCTTAAAAAATCCGGGTAGACTTTAAGAGCCAGTTGTACGCACGACACTGACGAGAAAGTGGGTCGCCAGCCCACTTTCTTCTTTCTATGAGGATATGAGGGTGCAGCGATGAAGAGCGAGTTTATCCTAGCGCTGAACCAGATCGGTAGCGAGCGCAGCCTGCCGCGCGAGGTGATCGCCAAGGTCGTTGAACACGCCTTGGTGCAGTCCTTTCGCAAGCACGCCAACATTATGAACAGCCAGCAGGTGGCCGCGACTGTGGACATGCAAAGTGGCGACATGCGCTTGTTCGTCGAGAAGGAAGTGGTCGAGGAAGTCCTAGACGAGCGCACCGAGATATCGCTGGCAGAGGCGCGCAAGCATAAACCCGACGCCGAGTTGGGTGACTGCATCATGGTGGATGTCACCCCTAAGGACTTGGGGCGTATTGTTGCACAAAACACCAAGCAGCTTATTATTCAAAAATTGCGCGAAGCCGAGCGAGATTTTCAATATAACCAATTTGTTGAGCGTGAAGGGGAAATTGTGCGCGGTATGGTGCAAAGTATGCGTGGCGGTGATGTGGTTGTTAATCTCGGTCGCGTAGAGGCGAACCTGCCGCGCAAGGAGCAAATCCCCGGCGAACGATATGAGCTGCAACAGCACATCCGCGCGTATGTTGTTGAGGTCAAGCGCAGCGGGCGAGGGCCGCAGATCACCCTCTCGCGCGCGCATAAGAACTTCTTGCGCCGCTTGTTAGAGATAGAAGTGCCGGAGATCGCCAATGGTCTTGTGGAGATCAAAGCGATTGTCCGCGAGGCAGGTTCCCGCTCAAAGGTTGCTGTGGCTGCCCTTCAGCCCAACGTCGATCCAGTCGGCACTTGCATTGGTCAACGCGGCTCGCGCATCCAGAACATCATTAACGAGTTGAACGGCGAGAAGATTGACGTCATCGAGTGGAACGCTGACCCGACGATCTACATCGCCAAGGCGCTGGGGCCGGCTAAGGTCCTCTCCGTCCATCCAACCGACGCCAAGAGCGCTCAGGTCATCGTGCCTAACGACCAGCTCTCGCTTGCGATCGGGCGCGAGGGACAGAACGCCCGCTTGGCGGCTCGCCTGACCGGCTGGCGGATTGATATTAAGAGCAGCAGCGAAGCGCTCAGCGAAGCGCTGACCAAGATATCGGATGACCCTGAGTTGCAGGCGTGGATGGGCGAAGAGATCGTGCAAGCCATGCCAGCGCTGCGTGAGCTGTTGGTGCGTCAGCGCACCTTGCCCACTGCGTTCACCCAGGAGGAGTTCGCGCTGGTGCGCCGCGTGGTGGATGGCGTGTTTGCTTTTGAAACAACGCGCCGCTCCAGCCCAAAGGCCGAGAGTGCGACATCCAGCCAGCGAGACGCCGCGCAAAGCACGGAGCGTCAGCAGGCGCGCCAAGCTGCGCTGGCTGCCATCCCCAAAGCGGCGTATAACATGCCGCTGTCCGAACTTGGCTTGTCGCCCCGCGTCGCGCAACACGTCTTGGCTGCCGGCGTCGCCTCGGTCGGTCAGTTGCTCGAACATGGCATTCGCGGCGATGAGGGATTTCTATCCATAGAGGGCATCGGACCCAAGGCGCTGAGCGAGATTAAACAAGCGCTTGACAAGGTGCTCGGGCACTGGCAGGTGGCGGATGCCGCTCAGCCGGCGTCCAGCGCAAGCGTAACAACGGAAGCCCGTTTCACTTCTGCCGAGGCTGAAGAGACCACTGAAGAAGCTCAGCAATACTTTATCGAAGCGATGAACGAGGCATTCGGGGAGACGGGCAGCGGCGACCTGGACGATAAAGACAAGGCCTGATAATGAAGTCGGACGCGGGTGACTAGGCGCAGCGCGGCCAGATGGGCGGTCAGATGGGTACGAGATGAGTCGAGCCAAACATATTCCCATGCGAACGTGCATCGGCACGCGCACCCAGCATCCAAAGCGCGATATGATCAGGCTCGTCCGAACAGCGGATGGTCATATTGTGATTGACCAGACCGGTAAGCGGTCTGGAAGCCGAGGTGCCTATCTCTCGAAGAGTCGCGCGGCTGCCGAGCAAGCGATCAAGCACAAACGGCTCGAAGCCGTGTTTGGCCAACCGGTGTCAAAGGAAGATGAAGAGGCTATCCTGGCGTTCTTCAGCCAGTTTGATTGAACGTTTCTGAGCATGCTGGCTGATTGCGATGTTTGTAATGTAGCGAACGCAGGCTAAAGCCTGCGTTCTTATTGCTGCTGCTCTGTACTTGCTCGTGCCGGAGCAGAGGTCTGAGCCGACGATCGGCAGATGATGGCCGGCTCAGGCCTCTCCTCCAGTCGGAGCGCAGCGCGATTGGAGGTGAAACGATGGCAACAGAAACCAAAACGCCCACCCGCTCGCCGCAGGGCAGCCGGGGAGGCAGCCGCGGCGGCGATGGACGGCGCGAAGGGCCGCGCCCTAATCAACCGGCATCCAACGCACAACCTGCCGCGCCAAAAGTGCTCGAACTGCCGGCTTCCATCTCGTTGCGAGAGCTGGCGACGCGAATGAACGTCAGCCCGATCAACGTCATCCGCGAGCTAATGCAAAACGGCGTGATGGCTACGATCAATCAACAGCTAGACTTCGACACAGCGGCCATCGTTGCCAGCACTTTTGGATGGGAAGCCCAGCCCATACAGCAGGTGGCGACTGAATCCCCAGTGCTGGAACCGCCGGCAGCGACGGCCGACAACAAGCCAGCGCCGGCTGGCAAAGCCGCCACCACGCTTAAGCAGCGCCTGCTGGCCGAAGAGCAAGCCGAGGACAAAAGCGCGCTCAAGCCACGGCCGCCGGTGGTGACGGTCATGGGGCATGTTGACCACGGCAAAACCTCGCTGCTGGATGCGATCCGCAAGACCAACGTTGCTAGCACCGAAGCAGGCGGCATCACTCAACATATCGGCGCTTACATGGTCGAGCATCAAGGCCGTAAGATCACCTTTCTAGACACCCCCGGCCATGAGGCTTTTACCGCTATGCGTGCGCGCGGCGCACAAGTGACCGATGTCGCCGTGCTCGTGGTCGCTGCCGATGACGGCGTGATGCCGCAAACCCGCGAGGCGATTGCCCACGCGCGCGCCGCTCAAGTGCCGATCATCGTCGCAGTGAACAAGATAGATAAGCCCAACGCACGGCCAGAGATGGTCAAGAAAGAACTCAGCGAGCTGGGCTTGGTGCCGGACGAGTGGGGCGGCAACACGTTGTTTATACCGGTCTCCGCCAAGCAGCGCACCGGCATCGAGGACCTGCTCGAAGGCATCCTGCTTGTGGCGGAGTCGCTCGACACGATCAAGGCCAACCCGAACCGCAGGGCTATCGGCACCATCATCGAGAGCCAGCTCAGCAAGTCCAAAGGCCCGATCGCCACGGTGCTGGTGCAGAACGGCACGTTGCACGTTGGGGATGCCTTCGTTGCCGGCAGCGCGTATGGGCGCGTGCGGGCGATGTTCGACTTTCGCGGACAGAACGTGAAGAAAGCTGGCCCCTCCATGCCGGTAAGCATCACCGGCCTCTCTGAGGTGCCCAACGCCGGCGACATCCTTGAAGTCGTAGATGACGAGCGGGTTGCCCGCGCCCTGGCCGCCGAAAACCAAGCCAAGGCGACCCGAGAGAGCGAAGCGCGGCGCATCACCAATCTGGAGCAGTACTTTGCCCTGGCCCAGGCCAGCAAAGCGCAAAAGATGTTCTTCATCGTCAAGGCCGATACGCAAGGCTCGCTCCAGCCACTTGTCGAGCAGCTCTACAAACTCAATCCTCCTGAGACTGCTCAAAACAGCGATGCCGTGCGCCTGGAGGTCATTCATCAGGGCACCGGCGATGTCACCGAAAGCGACGTGAACTTGGCCATTGCCTCTGGGGCCGTTATCCTGGGCTACGAAGTCGGCGTGGACACTGCTGCGCGGCGCAAGGCCGAGAGCAATCACGTGGACATACGCCTGTATGACGTGATCTACAACCTGATCGAAGATGTTGAGAAGGCGATGAAGGGCTTGCTCACACCCAGGATCGTCGAGAAGGTCATCGGCACCGCCGAGGTGAAGCAAACCTTTAAGATCGCCAAGGTTGGCATCGTGGCCGGCGTGCGCGTGACCAGTGGCATCGCTGCGCGCAACGCCAAAGTGCGCGTCCGACGCGGCAGCCAGCTCCTGCACACCGGCGTCGTCGGCTCACTCAAGCGCTTGACCGAGGATGTGAAGGAAGTCCGCCAAGGATTTGAATGCGGCCTCAGCATTGAAGGGTTTGGGGACTACCAACCGGGCGATGTGCTTGAATTCTTTGTCGAAGAGCAAACATCATGAGCAAGAAATACGAGCGACGCGTGAGCGAGCTGATCCGCATTCACGTCGCCGAGTTGATAGAGCGCGAGCTAAACGATCCGCGCGTGCGAGCGACGCAAGTGACCATCACCGACGTCGAAGTGACCCCAGATGTGCGACACGCCAAGGTGTTCTACAGCCTGATCGGCGATCAGACGACCAAGACGGAGGTGGCGCGCGGCCTGGAGAGCGCCGCCGGCTGGGTCAGCCGCGAGCTTGGCAAGCGCCTGCACACGCGCCATACCCCGCACATTACGTTCGTGTTTGATGAATCGCTGGAACGCGGCGACCGTCTGTCGCGCCTGCTAGATGAGTTAAGGTCGGACAAACCAACACAGCCAGATGCTCAGTAATCCAGGCGCCTGGGCGGACGCGGAGGGGCTATTGCGCCGCGCCCAGTCCATTCTAGCCGTCACGCACGTATCACCCGATGGCGACGCCATCGGCAGCCTTATGGGGTTGACCCACGCGATGCGCGGCCTGGGCAAAACAGTCACGCCGGCGTGTCAAGACCCCCCTCATCCGCGCTTTGAGTATCTCAGGGGTGTGCGCGACATACGCCAGTCGGCTGAAGGCAATTTCGACCTGCTCGTTGTGCTGGACACGAGCGACCTGGCCCGCTTGGGGACGATCTTCCTGCCGGCGCAGCATGGCCGCTTGCCGATGGTGGTGATTGATCATCACATCACCAATCTGAACTTCGGCACAGTCAATGTCATCGAGCCTGCTGCCTCGTCCACTGCCGAGATTGTGCTGAAGCTATTGAAGAAGATGGGGCTACCTATCACGCCCGACATCGCCAGCGCCCTTCTCACCGGCGTGATCACCGATACGCTGGGCTTTCGCACCTCCAATACCACCTCCAACACGCTGGCCGCTGCGATGGAGCTGATGCAATACGGCGCGTCCCTGCCGGAGATCATCCGTCGGGCGCTGGTGATGCGCTCGTTCGACTCGCTGCGCCTGCTGGGCGCCGGGCTAAGCAGCGCCAAGCTGGAAGGGCGGTTGGCCTATGCCACCTTAAGCCAGAAATTGCGCCGCGAGCTGGGCGTGCAAGAAGAACGTGGCGATGGTGGCCTGGTGGGCACGTTGATCACCGCCTATGAAGTGGACGTCGCTGCCGTGTTCGTTGAACTGACCAGTGGCGAGATCGAGGTCGGCTTGCGCGCCCAGCCCGGCTTTGATGTGTCTCAGGTTGCCCTGGAGTTTGGTGGGGGCGGCCATGCTGCCGCCGCCGGCTGTACGTTGCCCGGACCAATGCGCGATGCCGTCAGCCGCGTCATCCCGCGCCTGAAGCGCGTGATCCGCGAGACGTGATCGGGATTGCGCTCATGCACGGTCGGCGGCAGTCTGTTTCCAGTGGCGCGCTGAGCCATCGAGCGGGCGGGCAAGGCTTGGCATGACCATCGGCGCTCGCATCGCCCCCCTTGCCAGCCGAGTGCGTTCGCCAATCAGGGCGACTGTGCGCAGGCTGCTCGGTCGCTGCGTCCCATGCAAAGCATCTCAGCGGCTGCGCGAGACCCACGCACCCCCACGAGGGGGTGACCTGTTAGAATCTCGGCATGTCTATAGGCTGAAGCGGATGCGCTTTTTGAGGAGGGCGATAGAACGATGAGTGACGAACCAAAGGCGATGAGCGACCAACCGAAAATCACGCTGAACGAATACAGCGCGCTGGAGGAGAAAGTGCGCCAAGCCTTGCGTGAGGTATATGACCCGGAGTTGGGCATGAGCGTGATCGAGCTGGGCTTGATCCGCAAGCTGGAGTTCACGCCGGACAGCGTGAACGTGACGATGATCCTCACCACGCCGTTTTGCCCCTATGGGCCGGCGCTCGTGGAGCAGGTCCGCCACAAGACGCAGGAGGTCGCTCAGCGGGTCGCCAAGGTCACGATGGGTCTGGAGACCTGGGATCCGAGCATGATGGAGGATCAGGCGGCTGCGAATTGGGGCTTGTATTACTAGGCCGTTGGGTCGGTCAGGGAGAGGCGCAAAGTCAGCACACCTGACGCAGCCCGCACCACAGCGCAGATCAATAGCCCGACGGCAATAGAGACGCCGTCATCCACTAGCGCCGACACCACCAGCGGGCCGGCGAATAGCGCGAAGTT
>DAOTYZ010000136.1:0-3086 GCA_034434555.1 Candidatus Roseilinea sp. | reverse complement strand
CGGCTGGGTCGCCGGCGCCCTGCTCTGGCTGACCATGGCCACGCTCAACTATTGGTCGGTGGGCCAGGCGGAGGGCTTCGCCAATTTGGGCTTCATCGCCGCGGCGGCCTGCGCCTGGGAAGCAGCGCAGCCGCGCGCGGGCCGGCGCTTGGGCTGGGCGCTGGCCGCCGGCGCGCTGGCCGGCGCGCTGTTCTGGTTCAAGTATCCCTTTGCGCTCTATGGGCTGGTCTTGGCGGCCTGGCTATGGCTGCGCGTTCGCGATCGCCTTGCCATCGCGGGAATGGCTGCCGGTGGGTTGCTGGCGCTCGCGCTGGGCGGGCTGTACTTCGCGCTCGGCGGGGCATTGGGCGAGCTGGCGTTGCACCTGCGCTATGCGGTCGCCAACTTCCACGACCGTCCGCTGGCGGAGCGCTGGGCATGGCTGACCGGCGTGTTTTCGGTGGAGATCATGACCTTCGCGCAGGTGGGCAGCACGCCCACCGCCGGCTTTAAGGACACCGTGCCGCAGGTGTATCTATTAGGCCGGGGCTATCCGTTCTTCCTGCTGCTCGCCGCGCTGGGGGGGATCGGCGCGCTCCGGCGGGGAGAGGCCAGCAACGGGGCGCGGCTGGCCGCGCTGTGGCTGCTCACCGCGCTGGCGCTTAACATCTGGCAAGGCCACTCCTACCGTTACCACTTCATCATCTGGCTGCCGCCGCTGGCGCTGCTGGCCGGCGCGGCCGTGGCCCGTGGTGGGGTCGTGCGCGCCATCGCGCTTGCGCTGTTCGGCGTCGCCGTCGCCGGCCAGGTGCTGGCGATGTGGCCGTGGATGCGCGACGCCTACGACAACGTGATCGCCCAAGGCAAGCCGCCCCGCGTGCTGTATCAGGAGTCCAAAGAAGCACCGCAACACGATCTGGCCGACTTCCTGCGCGCAAACACGGCACCCGACGAGCGGGTCGCCGTGTTCAGTGACACGCCGGCGGTGTACGTGCTCGCCAGCCGGCGCAACGCCGCGCGCTTCCCCTACCTGCGCTGGGCCGACGAGGCGCGCGACGCTGAGGTGCGCGCCGTGCTGGCCGAGCAGTATCTCAGCGACCTGACCCGCAACCCGCCGCGCTTCTTCGTGCTCAGCCGCGATGGCTTCCCCTGGGATTCGGCCCGCTTCATCGAGACCTGGAAGGGCCTGCCGGCGGTGCATCGCTACGTCGAGACGAACTACGAATACGTGGGCGAGAACGGGCCATACCTGCTCTTCCGCCGGCGGGAATAGCAAGACCCGCGTCCGCGGCGGATGAGCGCATGTCTTGCTAAACAGGAGCATAGGACGCCTGCTCTTATTTGGCAGGGCTAAGTTAACGTCGGTTCGGATTAACCTCGCCTTCTGCTCCTCGCGCGGAGACGCCGAGTCGCGGACATTTATATACGCAGTTCTCGTAGCGAGAGATCACAATAAAATCACTGAGAGCAGTAGCAACTTGTATGTGTAGGACGCTTGGTACATAGTTCTCTCACCCAGGTTCATGTATTCACCAGTATACGATTTTCTGGATGCCCCGGCTTCTAGGCGGCCAAAGACGCTGGTACTGTTTTCTCCCGCGTTCTCCGCGTGAGAATCACCCTTGCTGTGAGTGCACCCTTCATGTAAATCCGAACTGACGCTCTCCTACATCAAACATTTTACTCTCATCTGCCTTCTGCAGCCAAAATCTGTCGAGTCCGATCAAGAAGCGCAGGAATCCGATTCTGAACTACGTCCCACAGGATATCTTCGTCCAGGCCAAAGTATGCGTGGGCTACAATGTCTCGCAAACCAGCGAGCTTGCTCCATTCTACATCCGGATAACGCGCTCGTATCTCAGGTGGAATGTGCTTAGCTGCCTCTCCGATGATCTCAAGATTACGCACAACAGCATCAAAAGTCTTTTCATCTTGTACAAATTGATTTAGATCTAATCCTTGAGAATAGCGCATAACCTTCTCGCAGGCTTGGCAGATGTCATCCAGGTATAGCCGGGGATCACGTGACATACAGCGCCTCGCTCTCCACGACGGGGCGCAACCGCGGCTTGAGCGCTTTGCGCGTCACTAGGTCTACTCGGCAGCCAAGCAACTGCTCTAGATAGAACTTGAGGTCCATGTATCGGTCAAATGTTGTCTGACCATCGAATTCCACCAGGATATCTACATCGCTACTTGGCCGAGCTTCATCTCTGACCACCGAGCCGAACAGCGCCAGAGATTTAACACCGAATCGGGCCAGTTCCTGGCGATGGTCAGTTAGGCGCTGAATCACTTCTCTGCGCATCTCGGTATCCCTCATCTATTTGCCAACTACCACGCGTTTCCAGATCAGGCTTGGAGCATGGACAACTTCCGTGCCACAGCTCGAATTCTACGTGAGCTTGAGCAAGAGAAGCAAATCGGGAGTGTTCCAATTCGGAATGAAAGGCCGTCTGGTCTGGAGCGCGCCCCCCTCTTGTTCCCCCGCAAATTGTTATCCGTGCTCTGTTGCGCAAAAAGCCAAACCTAGATATTGTTCACGTCCAGGATGCAGGCGCAGACGAATGCTGGAATGGGCTGCTCAACAAGGGCGGATACTACTTATCACGATGCCTCAACACTTACGTATTGAAACGTAAGTTCGGATTATCCGCGTCTTCTGCCAATCGGTGCTCGGGTTGCTCATGCAGAGGCGCGGATAACGTGGAGAGAGAAGGAAGCGCCAGTGCCCCTGCCAGCGTTTTTGGCCGACTATTCACAGCTAACTCTGGGTAGGCAAAGGCAATGCCTTCGCCTACCCTTAAAAGACTCGCTTTTGCTGTTCAGCAGCCCACGATAGGTCGTCCCGATTGGTGAACACACCCGCTTGAACAGCAGACGTGGTGCATGAAGCGGCCCGCCGGCAGGCCAGCATCTGCGGGCAGTTTGCTAAATGCGCTACGGCCGGCGCACGATCGGCGCGTAGGTCTCGAACTTGCCCTCGGCCACGTAGATCTCTTCGTTGGCCGGGCTGAAGACGGAGGTCGGCTCCCGCCCGCGCCAGGCCACCGTGGGCAGGCCGCGCGCGCTGATGAACGGGTAGTGATCGTCCCGGTCAACGTCGT
>DAOTYZ010000135.1:0-9645 GCA_034434555.1 Candidatus Roseilinea sp. | reverse complement strand
GGCTGGAACAGCACCAACCTCGTGCTGGGCAAGCACAGCGGCCGGCACGCCTTCGCCGACCGCTTGCGGCAGATGGGCTATGAGCTGAGCCGCGAAGAGCTGGACAAGGCCTTTGAACGCTTTAAGCTGCTGTGCGATAAGAAGAAAGTGGTCAGCGATGCTGACATCGAGGCGCTGCTCACCGATCAGTTCGAGAGTTTGGGCAACGACATCTTCAAGCTCGATGAGCTACACGTCACCACCGGCACCGGCAACACGCCGGTGGCCAGCGTGCGGCTGATTGACGAGAACGGCGATTTGCGCGAGGACGCCGCGCTGGGCAACGGGCCGGTCAACGCGGTGTGCAATTGCATCAACCGCATCACCGGCGCCGATGCCAAGCTGGTGGAGTTCCACGTGCACGCCGTGACCGAGGGCACTGACGCCATCGCCAACGTCACCATCCGCGTCGAGATGCAAGACGCCGAGGGGCGCAAGCACATCTTCAGCGGCCGCAGCGCCGACACCGACACGCTGGTGGCCAGCGGCAAAGCCTACCTGGCCGCGGTGAACCGCGGGCTGGCGCGCATCCGCGCCCGCAAGCCGATGCCGATTGAGCGCATGTGAAAGCCGGCACAGCAGCTATCTGACAGGGTGACCGTCTGTCTTGTAGCGATCCTTAAAATCCGAACCTATGACCAAGCGACCGAAGACGCTGTTCGAGAAGATTTGGGACGCCCACGTGGTGACTGAATTGCCCGATGGGCCAACCGTTCTCTACATAGACCTGCACCTTGTGCACGAGGTGACCTCGCCGCAGGCGTTTGAAGGGCTGCGCCGGCGCGGGCTGAAGGTGCGCCGGCCCGACCGCACCTTCGCCACCCTCGACCACGGCATCCCCACCCACGACCGCAGCTTGCCGATCACGGACGAGCTGGCGCGTAAACAGATCGAGACGATGGAGCGCAACGCTGCCGAGCACGGCATCCCGCTCTACGGCATCAAGAGCGGCGCGGATAAGCAGGGCATCGTGCATGTGATCGGCCCGGAGCTTGGGCTGACCCAGCCCGGCATGACCATCGTGTGCGGCGATAGCCACACAGCCACCCACGGTGCGTTCGGCGCGCTGGGCTTCGGCATTGGCACCAGCGAGGTGGAGATGGTCCTGGCGACGCAGTGCCTGCTCCAGCGCAAGCCGAAGACCATGAACGTGCGCATTGATGGGCGGCTGCGGCCCGGCGTGACCGCCAAGGACATCATCCTCGGCCTGATCGCCAAATATGGCGTGGGCGTCGGCACGGGCCACGTGTTTGAATACACCGGTGAGGCGATCCGCCAGCTCTCGATGGAAGGCCGGATGACGATCTGCAACATGAGCATCGAGGGCGGCAGCCGGGCCGGCCTGATCGCGCCCGACGACACCACGTTTGAATGGCTGGCTGGCCGTGAGTTCGCCCCACAGGGCGACGCCTGGGATCGCGCGCTGGCGTATTGGCGCAGCCTGCCCACCGACGAGGGCGCATGCTACGACGCGGAGATCACCCTCGACGCCAGCAGCCTCGAACCGATGATCACCTACGGCACCAACCCCGGCATGGGCATCCCGATCACCGGCCGCGTGCCCGATCCAGACCAGGTCGGCGATCCCAGCCAGAAGGCGGCGCTACAAAAGGCCCTGGCCTACATGGACTTGCGCCCGAATCAGCCCTTGCTGGGCCACCCGATAGACGTGGTGTTCATCGGCAGTTGCACCAACAGCCGGCTGAGCGACCTGCGCGAGGCCGCGCGCATCTTTAAGGGCCGCAAAGTAAAGGAGGGCGTGCGCGTCCTTGTGGTGCCCGGCAGCACCCAGGTGAAGCGCCAGGCCGAGCGCGAGGGGTTGCGCGACATCTTCATCGCCGCCGGCGCCGAGTGGCGCGAAGCAGGATGCAGCATGTGCATCGCCATGAACGGCGATCAGCTAGAACCTGGCCAATACGCCATCAGCACGAGCAACCGCAACTTCGAGGGCCGGCAAGGCAAGGGCGGGCGCACCTTCCTCGCCTCGCCGCTAACCGCTGCGGCCAGCGCCGTCACCGGCGTGATCACCGACGCGCGCACCCTCCTGGACGGATGACGGTTGATTTGGGGCCGCTCCGGCGCACGATTGGCGCCTTGCAAGAAGCGCTATTCACCTACCAAAGCCGAACGACCGATGAATCATTGAGGGTGTTGCTGCGCGACGCGACGATTCAACGCTTTGAGTTCACATTCGAGGTGGCGTGGAAGACGCTCAAGCGCTTCTTGGAGGAAAACAGCATCGAACCGATCGATCGCTTGACCAATCGCCAGCTCTTTCGCCTGGGCTTTGAGCAGGGCTTGTTGCGCGACAGCGCGGCATGGATGCTCTATCTCGGACGGCGCAACCTGACAAGCCATGTATATAGCGAAGCCATCGCAGCGCAAGTGTTCGAGGTGATCCCGGAGTTCCTGGAAGATGCGCGCTTCTTATTGGCTCAGTTAGAGCAACGGTTGGGAGAAGATGACCGTTCATCTCACGCCTGAACAGTTGCGCCTGGTGTGGCACATCCTGCGTCGGCATGCCCCGCACGCGCAGGTCTTCGTCTTCGGCTCGCGCGCCGGCCGACGGCCTAAACCGCACGCCGATCTAGACTTGCTCCTGCGCGCCGACGGCCCGATAGATCCGTATCGCTTTGCTGAGCTGTGTCTGGATTTCGAGGACTCTGATCTTCCCTTCCGGGTGGACGTGCTGGACTACCACCGCACAGATCCAGACTTCCTGGCCCGAATAGCCTCCGACTGCGTTCCACTCCCTGATGAGCAATGAACCGATTCACAACCCTGACCAGCAAGATCGTCCCGCTGCCCATCGAGAACATTGACACCGATCAGATCATCCCGGCCCGCTTTCTGAAGGTGACCGACAAGCAAGGGCTGGGGGAGTGTCTGTTCTACGACTGGCGCTACGGCGCCGACGGCTCGCCGAATCCGGAGTTTGTGCTCAACCGGCCGGAGATGAAAGGCCGGCAGGTGCTGCTGGTCGGCGACAACTTTGGGTGCGGATCATCCCGCGAGCATGCGCCTTGGGCGCTCGTCGGCTATGGCTTCCGCGCGGTGATCAGCACCTCGTTCGCCGACATCTTCCGCAACAACGCGCTCAAGAACGGCCTGCTGCCGGTGGTCGTGGATAAGGCGACGCACACCGGCCTCTTCCAGGCCCTCCAGGCGCAGCCAGAGATCGAAGTGCATATTGACTTGGCCGCGCAAACCCTGGCCCTCCCCGATGGCCGAGCGGTCCACTTCCCGATTGACCCCTTCAGCAAGGCCTGCTTGATCAACGGCGTGGATGAGATCGGTTACCTGCTGGGGATGATGGACGTGATCAACGCCTACGAGGCCACCCACCAAAAGTAGGCCCGCCGGTGCGACAATGCGGGCCGATGAGCACGCTCAATAAAGACCTGCTGGCCAGCACGACGCGGGCGGCGCTCAACCGTGCCAGCGACATCATGCGCCAGTTCGGCAAGTCGTTGCTCATGCCCGAGATGTTGCTGCTGGCCCTGCTGCGGATGCCTGAGTCCACTGCGCATCGCGCGATCGCTCACCTGGCCGGCGATCGCGGCTTCAGCCTGGTTGAGCTAGAACGCGAGGCCGAAGCCCAAATGCGCTCGCGCGAAGGCCGCTCGGCCAAGTTCGATTACATCACCGATCACAACACCCCCGTCACGCTTAGCGACGAGACGCTGATCGCGCTGGACGAGGCGCGCGCCATCGCGCTGGCCAACGGCGAGATCTACATCGCCACCGAACATCTGCTCAGCGCGCTGGCGCAGCCCGGCATCAGCACCGCTGGCATGCTCCAGCGCAGGGGGATCACCCCTGCCGCGCTGGCCGCGCTGATGCACGAAGGGATCGTCAGCAAGCGCACGACGACCATAGATTGGGTGGCCGAGGCCAAACATGGCCGGCTGGGGCCGCTCTTCTTCCGCGAGAAGCTGCTTCAGACGCTGCTGAGCGTGCTCTCGTTGGCCAAAGGGCGCAGCGTCTTCCTGGTTGGCCAGCCCGGCAGCGGCCGGCGCAGCCTGGCCCAGTCGCTGGCCTTCTTGATCGCCGAGGGCAAAGGCCCGCTCGGCATCCAGCGCCTGATCGAGGTGAGCGAGTCGGCCTGGTTGGACAACCCCGGCTTGGCCATGCAGATCGCGCTGCGCCAGGCGGAGGGCGGCGCGCTGCTCATCCCGAACATCCAGCGCTTCTTCGGGCGCGCCGAGAGCAGCGCGCATGCGAGCGCGATGAAGGATTTGCACAAGGCGATCATCGAGGATGCGTGCGCGGTGATCGGGACGGTCAGCGATGCGGAGTACAACGAGCGCATTCGCCCAAATACTGCGCTGATCGCCCACGCACAGCGGCTGGACGTGCCGCCCGCGACCGTCGAAGAGTGCGTTGACATGCTTGCGCTGCACAAGCCGGCGTTCGAGCGCGATTACGGCTTGACCATCAACGACGAGGCGATCCGCACAGCGACGGCGCTGGCCGCGCGCTACGTCGGCCAGCGCCCGCTGCCCGGCTCGGCTGTGCACGTGTTGCATCGCGCCTGTGCCATGGCGCGGACGGCGACGGGCGGCGCGCCGGTTGTTGACGGCGAGGACGTCACCTATGCCGTCAGCCTGATGACCGGCATCCCTGTGAACAAGCTGGGCGCGGACGAGCGCGCCAAATACGCCCAGATGGCGCAGGCGCTTCAGCAGCGCGTGATCGGCCAAGATGAAGCTGTGCTCGCCGTCAGCCGCGCTGTCAAGCGCGCCCGCGTCGGGTTGAAAGACTCCAAGCGGCCGATTGGCTCGTTCCTCTTCCTCGGCCCAAGCGGGGTGGGCAAGACCGAGCTGGCCAAGGCGCTGGCCGAGTTTTTGTTCGGCGATGAGGATGCCTTGGTCGCGCTGGACATGACCGAGTATCAAAAGGATGACGCGATCAATCGCCTGATCGGCTCGCCGCCGGGCTACGTGGGCTATGAGAGCGGCGGCCAGCTCACCGAGCGCATCCTTAAATCGCCGTATGCCGTTGTGCTCTTCGACGAGGTGGAGAAGGCGCACCCGCGCATCTTGGATGTCCTGCTTCAGGTGATGGAGGAAGGCCGGCTGACGGACGGCCAGGGGCGCGTTGCCAACTTTGCCGAGACGGTCATCATCCTCACCAGCAACTTGGGCGCGGCCTATCTGAGCGACCCAACGCTGGGCGAACGGGCGCGCGAGCTGGCGCTGGCCGAGGTGCGCGCCTTCTTCCGCCCCGAGTTCCTGAACCGGTTAGATGAGATCGTGATCTTCAAGCTGCTCGCGCCGGAGACGATGGCGAAGATCCTCGACCTGTTGATCGCGCGCGAGGTCAAATTGGCCGCATCGCAGGGGATCGCGCTGGAGGTGACACCCGCGGCGCGCGCCTGGCTGCTGGCCCAAAACCGCGAGCCAGGCATGGGGGCGCGGCCGTTGCGGCGCATCCTCCAACGCCACGTGCGCGACGCGCTGGCTGACTATTTGCTCACCCTGTCTGCCCCGCCGGCGCGGGTGACGGTGGATGTGGAGGGGCATCCCCCTGCGCTGGTGTATCGCGCGTAGCGCTGGCCGGTGGCGATTCCTCGCCCCACACCTCCGAGAACATCAGCGAGACGATGTCGCGCGCGAAGGCCATCAGGTCGGCGCCAGCGGCTCGACCCTGCGCCGAGTTCAGCGCGTAGTTCAGCGCGGCCATGTCGGCGAAGTAGATGTCGTGAATCAGGTAGTACGGGGCTGGGCCGCGCGGCGCGCCAAGCGCCCGCGAGACCGAGGTGCGGATGACGTTGGGCATGGCCGCGATCAGCGGCACGTGGCGGTTGGCGAAGTGTTGCTCGAACGCCTCCACATCCGCCGGCTGGCGGAAGAAGATCGTCAGCTTTACCATGGACGGGCTAAGTGTAACCGGCCGCAAAGAGGGCGCATTCACCAACAGGGGCGTGGGCCCCTGTCAGTCTGTCACGCACAGGGGGAGGCAAGGTGCTGGTGACCCTCGTATGCTCGATGCCGGTCACGCCTAGCGCATGTGTCCCCAATCATGAATGCACCCACTTAAGCCGAACTCACGTTATGGGCGCATCAGTTTCCCTCCGGCGCTGTGGTTGGGACTTCTGGCGAGGGCGGGGTGTCGCTGACGGACAAGGTGGGGGTCGGCAGTGAGTCTGGCGTGGGCGTGGCGGGCGGGAGGGGAGACGGCGTGAGCGTGGCAGGCGCCGGCAGCGTGGCAGACGATGCGATCGGCGGGATGGGATCGGGAGGTTGGCGCGTTGGCCGGACAGGGCGCGCAACTCTGGTTGGCCGAGCGCGCGGCGTGGGCGTGACGCGCGCAGTTGGCTGTTCAATCATGACCGACAGAATGGCGAACGGCGGCGTTGGGCTGGGCGCGGCGCGCGTCGGTGGGGTGGCGGGCACCGGTTGGGTTGGAACGGCGGTTGGCATGGCCAATTGATTGATCGGCTGACGTGTTGTCCGCGAGGTGGCGGAAGTGGAGGGGAACGTCCTCGACATGAGCGGCGCAGCGATGAGCGCCCCCACAATGATGAGTGCTGCGGCGCTCCCCAGGCCGGCGAGCAGCCCTGGCGAGCGCTGGGCTGAAGTAGATGGCGCGCTGTGTCTGCCGGAAGTGGGCGCTGCCGGCGCCCCGGCAGCGCGCAGCGCTGCCGCGAAGCGATGGGCCAGCTCTCCCGCCGAGGCTGGGCGCTGAGCAGGCGCCTTAGCCAGCGCGTGCATCAAAACGTCGCCGATCGCGCGCGGCAGGGCTGGATAGACCTCGCTTGGATGAGGGGGCGCTTGCTCAATGTGCTGACGGGCGATGGCGACATCGGTGCCGCCCTGAAAGGGCGTGCGGCCGGTCAGCGCGTAATACATGGTCACGCCCAGGGAATAGATGTCCGAAGCAGGGGTCAACGTGTAGGCGCCGGCTGCTTGTTCGGGCGACATAAACAGCACCGACCCGACCCGCGCTGTGGTCGCTGTGTAGGCGGTGGCGTCGGGCAGCTTGGCCACGCCAAAGTCGGTGAGCACAGCCCGCCCATCCGGACGGACGATGATGTTGCTTGGCTTTATATCTCTATGAATAATGCCCTGGCGATGGGCATAGTCGAGTGCGCTGGCGATGTCGGCCAGGAGGCGCACCGCGACCGTTGGCGAGAGCGGCCCTTGACGCGCTACCAGCTCGCTGAGCGTCTGGCCGGCAACATACTCCATCTCAATATATGGTGTGCCGTCTTGCAAGCCGGTCCGGTGGACGCGCGCGATGTTGGGGTGATTCAGCGCCAATCTGCCTTCCATCTCGAAGCGGCGGCGGGCAGTGAGATTGCCGGCCAGATGTGGCGCCATCAACTTCAGCACGACCAGTCGGCCATCGGGGGCGGTGGCCCGATACACCACCGACATCCCCCCTCGTCCGATCTCCGTCAGGTCTGCGTAAGGCCCGAACCGCTGCATGTTAGACATTCACCGCGGTGAGCACATATCCCGACCCATCAGCAGCTGCGCAGTCGTAGATCACCCCGTCTTCGTCGCACCAGATCTGGCTGCTGAGCTGGCCATTGATGATCTGGTAGTGCTGGAGCAGCTTCTCGCCGAAACGGGTGGGGTGACGTTCGTCGGGTTGGCGCTGGAGGATGAGGCGAATCTCCGAGGGTCGGAGTGTGATGGCGTCGAGCAAAATGGCGTCCAGGTTGCGCGCCTGGCCAGGGGTCAGCCGGCTGTGCCATATCATCACCATATAGCACAGCGGCGTGTTCCACAGGATCTCGATATCATCCCGCCAACGGACGGATTTCTCGTGAACTTGGGCTTTGTGACGCCAGCAGATGGTGGCGTGATCCCGCGCTTCACCCAAGACGCGCACGCGGCTTTCGCGCGTCCCGAACAAGCCGTGAACGGTGACTTCGAGCAAACGAAGTTGCTCGTCGAGCTGAATGGTCATTGCATCGCTGCGCGGTTCGCCAAAGGGGGCCAGGCGGGCTGTTTCGTTGTCAATCTGAACGCCGCGCGATAGCCGAACGGCCTGCCAGCGTTCATCGGCGATCACGTTGCCGGCGGGGTCAAAAGCTTGGTAAATGCCCTTTCGATGCGCACTTAGCATAAAGCTAGAATCACACAATAGCGCTTTGATTATAGGATGGATGCTGACATCGCCTTAGGCATAATCAGCTTACTCCTGCTCCTCTTGCTCAACGCCTTCTTTGTCTTTGCTGAGTACGGCGTGGCCGTCTCGCGCAGGACGCGCATCATGGAACTGGCCGAACAGGGGAGCGCATCGGCCAGGCTGGTGTTGGCTGTGATGGAGGATCCCGATCGCTTCTTTGCGGCGACGCAAGTGGGGGTGACGCTGACATCGCTGGCGATAGGGGCGCTGAGCGAGCCGGCCTTCAGCCGGCTGATCAGCCAGGCCCTGGCGGCGCTCAGCGTGTTCGTCCCTTTTGCCTTGCCGTCATCATCGTTCATCGGCGCGTTGGCCGGCTTGTTGATCGCCTCTTATTTTCAGATCGTGCTGGCCGAGCTGGTGCCGCGGGCGATCACGCTGCGCCTGGCCGAACGGGTCGCGCTGTTGGTCGTCCCGCCGATGCGCGCCCTGGCGCAGTTCTTCGCGCCTTTTGTGTGGCTGCTTAAAGGGTCATCCAGGTTGGTCTTACAGGCGTTGGGCTTTCGCTCTGACCTGAACGGCGAGCGTCTGCACACCATCGAGGAACTGCGGATGCTGATCGAGGCCAGCGAACGCGGCGGCGTGATCGAGGCAGAGCAGGGGGAGTTGCTGAGCAAGGTCTTCTCTTTGGGTGACACCACAGTCCGCGAAGTGATGGTCCCGCGCACCGAAATGCTCTGCGTCAGCGTCGAATCGCCCCTGGCGGAGGTGGCGCATCTGTTCTCTGCGCGGGCCTACAGCCGGCTGCCGGTCTATGAGGGGTCACTTGATCGCATCGTCGGCGTCTTGCACATCAAGGACTTGGTGCCTGCGCTGCTGTCGTCCACCCGCGTCCCCCCCATCCGCCAATTGATGCGTGAGCCGTTCTTCGTGCCCGATACACAGCGCGCCGATGAGCTGCTTCAGCAGTTCCGCGCCCGGCGCGAATACATGGCGATCGTGCTCGATGAATACGGCGGCACCGCTGGCCTGGTGACCCTGAACGATTTGCTGGCGCGTTTGATCGGCGAACTGGAGGAGCCGGCGGCTGCTCTTCCCGATGTCCAACTGACCAGCGATGGCAGCGCGCTGATCAACGGTTTGATGACGATCGGCGACGTGAACGAAGCCTTCGGGCTATCGCTGGAGGATCCCAACTACGACACGATCGGTGGGTTCGTCATGGGCCAACTGGGCCGCATCCCCGCCGTGGGCGATTGTGTTGAGCTGAAATCGCAGGGTGTGGTGCTATGCGTGGAAGAAATGGACAAGCTGCGGGTCGCCCGCCTGCGTCTGCGACGGAGCGGACAAGTGTTGGATTCAGACAATTCGGCAGAGTAGCAGTCGCGGATTGCCAATTGCGCAGTCCACGCCAGTATGATGAATTCGTGGACACGGCATGCCGCGCTGTCGCTCAGAATGACGAGGGTGAGGCAAGGCGCTGTGCTGACCCCGCAGCGCCTCAGCTTGCGAGCGCACCCCCTCAGC
>DAOTYZ010000134.1:0-6937 GCA_034434555.1 Candidatus Roseilinea sp. | reverse complement strand
AGCCGTTCAAGGTCGCGCTGGTGGCGGCCATGCACAAGCTAGTGTGCATCTTGAATGCGATGCTCCGGCACAATCAGCCGTGGAAGCCGAGCTTGTCTCCGAGCACCCCTTGACATTCAACACAGTTACTCAGCATGACAGTAGTATGAGTGACTTCGCGGGGCTTCGGTCGGGCGGGATTTTGGATGCTTCGCGTTGGCATGACAGACTGATATAACGAAACGCTCCTGTGTAAATCCGAAATTAGATAATGCGCTGAGCGGCGCGTGACGCTTGGGCGCGGCTTGCTCGCCCCCGTGCGTAAACGCACCCTCGCCAAGCTATCGCAATCCCGACCGCAGCACCTGGCGATAGGCGCGCACGCGGGCAGCGCGCAGCGCGCGCCGGTGGCCCAGCAGCCACTTGCCCCCCTCCAATGCCGATTGCCAGGCGAACATGCCCAGCAAGGCCAGCCGCAGGATCGTCGCCTGCGCGCGCCCGTGATGCTTGGCGAAGTAACGCACCTTGCTGGTGTTGAAGTGGATCATGCGCCGGGCAACTGCCTGATCGCTGCTTTTGGCCTCGTGATGAATAACCACCGCGCTGGGGTGATAGATCACCTGCCAGCCGGCTTGCTTGGCGCGCCGGCACCAATCCACCTCCTCAGAGTACATGAAGAAGCGCGCCTCGTCCAGGCCGCCGATCTGTTCATACACCGCCCAGCGCGCCAGCATCGCCGCGCCTACCACCCAATCCACTTCACATGTCTCATCATCGCTGCGGTCGCAGACGTAGTAATGATCCAAGACGGCGCGCGGCACATAGCGCTGGAGCCATGTGCTCTCGAACAGCGCCGTCCACAGGGTGGGAAAGCGCCGGCGCGAGGGCTGGACGCTCCCATCTGGGTAGCGCAGTTGCGGGCCGATGATCCCCGCGCCTGGGTGCGCCTCGGCGTAGCCGAGCAGGGCATCCAGCGCCCCAGCCGTCACCTCGGCATCGGGGTTGAGCAGCAACACGAAGCGCTCATCCGCCAAGGCCGGCGGCGCGTTGAACAACACCTGCCCGATGTAGCGCAGGCCATCGTTATTGCCGCCGCTGAAACCACGGTTAGCGGCGTTGACCAGCAGGTGGACGGTGGGGAACTCGCGCCGCACCACCTCGGCGCTGTCATCTACAGAGGCGTTGTCAACGACCACGATCTGATGAGCGTGGCGGGTTGGTGGGTGGCGCTGAAGCGAGTGCAGGCAGGCGCGGAGCTGGTCCCGCACGTTCCAGTTGACGACGAGGGTGACCAACATAGCGCGCCGGCGCTTGCGATCAATGCGTGCGCTCTAGGGAATAATCGGCCAACGCCATCAGCGCAGCGCGGTAGGGGCTATCTGCAAAGATGGACAAAGCTTCTTTCGCCTCTTGCACCATCGCCTCCGCCTCGCAAATGGCACACGGGATGGCCGCCGAGGCGCGGATCTGGGCCACAATACGGTCGTAAGTTTGCGGGTCACATTCGCCACGCAGGGCGCACTCCAGACCGTCCGCCCCGTAAGCCTCGATATAGCAGATCGTCGGCAGCGTGATCAGGCCGCGGCGCAGGTCGCTGCCGACCGGCTTGCCCACGCTTTCCTGTTCGCCAGTGAAGTCCAGCACGTCGTCCATCACCTGAAAGGCCATCCCCAGGTTGCGCCCGTAGCGCTCGAGGGCCGCGCTCTGGGCCTGGTCTGCCCCGCAGAGTTCGCCGCTGGCCGTTGTGGCCAAGACGAACATCGAGGCGGTCTTGCTGTAGATGCGACGATAGTAGTCCTCGCGCGTGGCACGCAGGCCGAAATCGGTGAACTGCTGCTGTAGCTCGCCGGCGACGATCACCCCTAGCGTGTCGGCGAAGATGCTCATCACGCGCACGTTGTCGGCGCGGGCGGCCAGGTTAGCAGCAACTGCGAATAGATAATCACCGGTCAGCACCGTCGCCGCCGGCGTCCATATCGCGTTCAGCGTGGCGGTGCCGCGCCGAATCAGCGAGCCGTCAATCAAGTCGTCGTGGACAAGCGTGGCCGTGTGGAGCATCTCGACGGCGCTGGCCAGGTGCATGGCGCGCGGATCGTCCAAGCGGTCGAACATGCCGGCGATCAACAGCGCGATCACCGGCCGGATGCGTTTGCCCCCGCTGGCGACGATTTGTTCCACTGCCTGGCGCAGGGCGGGCGGCTGCAAATCGGGCAGGTGCCGAAGCGTGCGCTCCACTTCGGCCAGTTGTCGTTTGACCAACGCCTGTGCGCGCTGCATGGCTTGTTCGGAGGTGGACGGGTGGCCGTTCTTGCCCCCTGACGACACATCATAAACATCCCTTATCATCATTTCACATTCAACCATCCCTTACTCAAGCCAGTCTAAACAATCGCCGCCCATTATCCAGCGTTATTTGAGCAATCTCATCAACGGATAAGCCACGCAGCGCAGCCACGTGGTGAGCGATCTCCGCCAAATACGCCGGCTCGTTGCGCCGGCCACGGTGGGCCTGTGGTGCCAGGTAAGGCGCGTCGGTCTCCAGCACCAAGCGATCGAGGGGGATGACCCGCACGACCTCGCGCAACGCATGGGCTTTTGGATAGGTGACCGGTCCGCCGATCCCGATATAAGCCCCCAGCGCCAGCGCCGCGTCCAGGTCTTCCCGGCTGCCGGCAAAGGCATGAAGCAGAAGCCCGGCCAGCCCGCCGCCATGCGCGCGCAGGAGCGCCAGCAAATCGCCATAAGCCTCGCGGCAGTGGATGATCACCGGCAGGTTCATCTTGCGCGCCAGCGCAAGCTGGGCGAGAAACGCCTGGGCCTGCGCGTCGCGCGGGACGGTGTCCCAGTGGTAATCCAGGCCGATCTCGCCGATTGCGGCGACGCCCGGCGCGCTGGCCAGCGCGCGCAGCTCGGCCAGGTGCGGTTCGCCAAAGCCGGCTGCGTCGTTAGGATGAACGCCGACCGCGGCGACCACCCCGCGCTCAACGCGCGCCAGGTCAACAGCGCGCCGGCTGCTGACCAGGTCGTAGGCCGGGTTCATGATGTATTGGACGCCGGCAGCGCGGGCGCGGGCGAGCGCTGCCGCTCTGTCGGCGTCGAAGGCCGGCACGTCCAGGTGGCAGTGGGTGTCGAAGAGCGTTCTCGGCCCGGCGTCTTCTTTCACGTTCCGTTAGCCAGCTTTACGCCGGCGTCCAGCAACGGCTGAACCAACGCCTCGCGGCCGGTCTCGCAGTACACGCGCATCAGCGGCTCGGTGCCGGACATGCGGATGAGCAGCCAGCCGCCGTCTTCCAGGATGAACTTGTAGCCATCGGTGGTGTCTTTGCGGACGACGCGCAGGCCGGCGAGTTGATCCGGCTGGGCAGCGTTCAGGCGGGCTTTGATCGCCTCGCGCTGCGCCGGGTCAATGCGCGCGTCAATCCGGTCGTAGTAATGCGGGCCAACCTTGCCGAACAGCCAATCAATCAACTGCGAAGGGGTCTTGCCGGTGCGCACCTGCAGGTCGAGGAAGTAGAGGTTGGCCAGGATGCCGTCGCGCTCCGGGGCGTTGCCGCGAAAGGCATAGCCGCCGCTCTCCTCCCCGCCGATCATGGCGTTGGTCTCCAACATCTTAGGGGCGACGTATTTAAAGCCCACGCCGGTCTCATAGACCGGCACGTGATAGAGCGCGCCCAGCTTCTCAAGCATGGAGGTGGTGCTGAGCGTCTTCACGATCGCGCCGCGCTCGCCGCGCACGTCGAGCAGATAGAGCGCCAGCAATGCGTAGGCGCGCAGTTGGTTGATGAAACCGCCGTGCTCGTCGCCGAAGCCACAGCGGTCGGCATCGCCATCGGTGATACAACAGCAATGTGCGCCGACCTCTTTGGTCTTGGCCAGGCCGACGTTGACGTTGGGCGGGATCGGCTCCGGCCTGGACATCTCCGGGAAGATCGGGTTGCGCTGGTAGTGTATCTCGATGATCTCGGTCTTGCGACCTCCGATCAAGCGCGGCAGCCAACCAGCCCCATTGCCCCACATCGGGTCGGCCACGATCTTGAGGCCAGCGTCGGCCAGCGCCTTTAGATCCACCAAGCGCTCCAGGTTGGCGATGTAAGCGTCCGACGGGTCAAACAGCGTGATCAGGCCTTGGGCGATGGCCTTGTCGTAGTCCATGCGCGCGACCTCGGCCTCGGATCGCGGGATGGCCGCCTCGATCTGGGCCAGGCCGGCGGGCGCGATCGCGCCGCCGGTATGGTCGCGCACTTTGAAGCCGTTGTCCTGCGGCGGGTTATGGCTGGCGGTGATGTTGATGGCGCCATCCGCTTTCTGGGCGCCGACGGCGAAGGCGATGACGGGTGTGGGGGTGGGACCGGCGGTCAGCCACACCTTGATGCCATGGCCGGCCAGCACCTCCGCGGCTGCCGCCGCGAAGTCCTCGGATTGAAAGCGCTTGTCGTAGCCGATCACCACTGCCGGCTGCGTCGCTTTTGACGTCGCTCGAATGTAGCGGGCGTAGCCCTCGGCGCAGCGCCGCACGTTGGCAAACGTGTAGTCGTCCGCGATGCGCCCACGCCAACCATCTGTGCCGAATTTGATCTCGCTCATGCGTTCTTCTCCGAAAGGGGGACGTGTTGATTTTGCAATGCCTGCAGGTCGGCATCCACCATCATGCGCACCAGTTGCTCAAAGTTGACGCTGGGTTCCCAGCCCAGGACGCGCCGGGCTTTGCTGGCGTCGCCGATCAGCAAATCCACCTCAGCAGGGCGGTAGTGTTTGGGGTCAACGACCACGTAATCGCGCCAATCCAGGCCCACGTGGCCGAAGGCCACTTCGCACAGCTCGCGCACCGAGTGCGTCTCGCCGGTGGCCAGCACGTAGTCATCCGGTTGGTCTTGCTGGAGCATCAGCCACATGCCGCGCACGTAGTCGCCAGCGTAGCCCCAGTCGCGGCGCGCTTCCAAATTGCCCAAGCGCAGCTCGCGCTGTAAACCCAGCTTGATGCGCGCCGCGGCGTGGGTCACCTTGTGGGTGACGAACTCCAGGCCACGGCGCGGGCTTTCGTGGTTGAACAGGATGCCGCTGCAGGCGAACATCCCGTAGCTTTCGCGGTAGTTGACCGTGATCCAGTGGCCATACACCTTGGCCACCCCGTAGGGGCTGCGCGGATAGAAGGGGGTGGTCTCGCGCTGAGGCACCTCGACGACCTTGCCGAACATCTCAGAGGACGACGCCTGGTAGAAGCGCGCATCTGGCTTGACATGCCGGATGGCCTCCAGCAGGCGCGTCACGCCCAGCGCGGTGAACTCGCCGGTGAGCACCGGCTGGCTGAATGACGTGGGCACGAATGACTGCGCAGCGAGGTTATAGACCTCGTCCGGCTGATAGGCGCGGATGATCTCCATCAGCGAGGATTGATCCAGCAAATCGCCCTGGACGATCTCGATTTGGTCCTGGATGTGCTTAATGCGGTCGAAGTTCACCGTGCTGGTGCGGCGGACCATGCCGACCACGCGATAGCCCTGCTCCAGCAGGAACTCCGCCAGATAAGAGCCGTCTTGTCCGGTCACGCCGGTGATGAGTGCGGTCTTTTGGGTCATGCTGCGTTCTGGGAAAGCGGGGATTCCGCGCGCAAGCGGGCGCGCCAATACTCCAACAAGTCGGCGATGGTTTGTTCAAATGGGATGCGCGGTTGCCAACCGGTGGCCTGCTGAATGCGCGTCGGGTCGCCATAGCTCACCGGCGTATCCGCCACCCGAAAGCGCGCGGGGTCGCTGCGCTGTTCCACGCGCACGTGCGTCATGCTGAGCATCGTGTCGAGCAGCGATTGTATCGAGCGCGGCCGGCCGCTGCACACGTTGTAGACCTGTCCCCCGTCGGCCAGGCGGATCAGGGCGAGATAAGCCTGGGCGATGTCGCGCACGTCGGTGAAGTCGCGCTGGGCTTGCATGTTCCCCAGGTACATCACCGGCTCGCGCCGGCCAAGCTCGATCTCGGCGATCTGCCGGGCGAAGTCAGCGGCGACGAAGCGCGCCTCCTGCCCCGGCCCGAAGTGGTTGAACGGCCGGGCGATGACGACATCGTAACCGTGGCTGCGGTGATACTGGAGGGCCATCAACTCCTGCGTCGCCTTGCTGACCGCGTAGGGGTTTGTCGGGCGCATCGGATGGGTCTCGCGGAAGGGCAGTGGGTGATCCTCAGCCGGCTGACCGTAGACTTCGTTGCTGGAGACGATGAGGAAGCGCGGGCTGAGATTGGCCGCAATTGCGCCCTCGAACAGGTTAAGCTGGGCGCGCACGTTGGCCTCGTAGGTCTCCCATGGCTGTTTCCAGGCCGTGGGCACGTGAGACTGAGCGGCCAGATGAATGATGATGTCCGGCCTTTCGTAGCGCAGCAGGCGCGTGACCGCGTCTGCGTCGCGCAGGTCTATCTTCCACCAAAACACGCGCGGGCTGGGGCGGTCGCCCTGGGTCGTGCGCGAGACGCCGATGAGGGTCCAATGGGTCGCAGCGAGCAGCAAGTCGGTGAGGTGGCGGCCGGCAAACCCCGACATGCCAGTGATCAGCACGCGCATGGTCGTCCGGACGACAACTTTAACACACCCCTTACGGGCGGGGTGGGCGCATTCACGCATGGGGGCAACCTTCCATGAAGCGACGCTGCCAGCAGAGGCGAATCTCTCGAATCTCTATAGAGTTAGCTGTGAATGCACCTGCGAGGAGCGCATTAAGAGGCGAGTCTGATCTCGCGCGGAGACGCAGAGAAGGCAGCGCATGACGTCCCTGGTCGTCGCCCCCTCCCGGTCCACGCAATCGGTGAGCTAAAAGATGCTGGAGACGGCCAGCGCGCTAGCGCGCAGCGTAAATCTGCTCCAGCGCAGCGATGCGCCCCTCCCAGCCGAAATGCGCCCAGACCCGCTGCTGGGCAGCGCGACCCAGCTCGGCAGCGAAGGCCGGCTCGGCCAGCAGGCGGGCCAGCCCCG
>DAOTYZ010000133.1:0-2020 GCA_034434555.1 Candidatus Roseilinea sp. | reverse complement strand
ACCGCCGGCTGTTCGAGCTGGCCGCCTGGGTGAGCATCGAGGTGGGGAAGAGCCGCGCCGAGGCGCTCGGCGACGTCAAGGAGACCGCTGACCTGATTGACTACTACTGCGACCAGATGGAGGCCAACAATGGCTTCGTCCGCCCTCTGTTGCCCGAGGGCGGCAAGGGCCAATCCCAAAGCGTGCTGAAGCCGTATGGGGTGTGGGTGGTGGTCTCGCCGTTCAACTTTCCGATGGCGCTGACCGGCGGGCCGGCCGGCGCAGCCCTCTTGGCCGGCAACACCGTCGTCATCAAGCCGGCCAGCGACACGCCGATGGCGAGCTGGCTGTTCACCCAGTGCCTGCGCGATGCCGGCCTGCCGCCGGGCATCTTCAACTACGTCACTGGGCCGGGCAGCACGGTCGGCGAGGCGCTGGTGAACCACCCGGACGTGGCCGGCATGACCTTCACCGGCTCCTTTGAGGTCGGCTTTCGCCTCATCCAACGCTTTAATCAGACCGTCCCGCGCCCCCTGATCGCCGAGATGGGCGGCAAAAACCCCGTGATCGTGAGCGACAAGGCCGATTTAGACAAGGCCGCCGAGGGCGTGGTGCGCGCGGCGTTTGGCCTGAGCGGCCAAAAGTGTAGCGCCACCAGCCGCGTCTACGTGCATCGGGCGGTGAAAGAGCCGTTCCTAGCGCTGCTCAAGCAGAAGACCGAGGCGTTGCGCGTGGGCGACCCCACCCAGGCCGGCATATTCACCGGCCCGGTGTGCAACGCCAGCGGCTATCAAACGTTCCAACGCGCTTGCGACGAAGCGCGCCGTGATGGCGGGCATTTCATCACCGGCGGCTACACCTTGACCGAGGGCGAGCTGGCCAAGGGCTACTTCTGCGCCCTGACGATCGTGGATGGCTTGCCGATCGACCACCCGCTGTTCTGCGAGGAACTCTTTGTGCCGTTTCTGCTCGTCGGGACGGTGGACTCGCTGGAGCAGGCGATTGAGGAAGCCAACAAGGTGAAGTATGGCCTGACGGCCGGCTTCTTCAGCAAGGATCGCAAGGAGGTGCGCTACTTCCTTGACCATATTGAAGCCGGCGTGGTCTACGTCAACCGCGAGCGCGGGGCGACGACGGGCGCATGGCCGGGCAACCAGAGCTTTGGCGGCTGGAAAGCCAGCGGCAACACCGGCCGTGGGGCCGGCGGGCCGTATTACCTACAGCAATACTTGCGCGAGCAAAGCCAGACTGTGTTTTGATCCCCATGACCACTGCCATCGAGTTCTGCAACGTCTCGAAACGCTTTCGGCTGGATAAAGACAAGCCCCGTTCGTTCCAAGAGGTCTTCTTGCGCACGTTGCGCGGCCAGTTTAACGGCAACGGAGGGCAGGACTTCTGGGCGCTGCGCGATGTGTCCTTTACCATTGAAGTCGGCGATCACGTGGGGTTGATCGGCAAGAACGGCGCCGGCAAGAGCACCACGCTCAAACTGATCAGCCGGATCATCCAACCGACCTCCGGCACGATCAAGGTCAACGGGCGGGTGACGGCTCTCCTGGAGCTGGGCGCCGGCTTCCACCCCGATTTAAGCGGGCGCGACAACATCTATCTCAATGGCGCAGTCATGGGCCTGACGCGCCGCCAGATCGAGCGCAAGCTCGACGAGATCATCGAATTCGCCGAGATTGATGAGTTCATAGACGTGCCGGTGAAGGACTATTCCAGCGGCATGTATCTGCGGCTGGCATTCGCGGCGGCGGCTCATCTGGACCCCGAGATCCTGCTCCTGGACGAAGTGTTCGCCGTGGGCGACCAGGCTTTCCAACAAAAGAGCCAGGAGCGCATTCAGGAGCTGCGCAAGCGCGGCATCACGATCCTGTTCGTCTCGCACAGCATGGAGGCGGTGTTGCAGACCTGCAAACGTGCCATCTGGCTGGAGCGCGGCCGAGTGCGGGCCTTTGGCGATGTTTCGGCTGTGAGCGCAGCGTACTACGAAGATACGCTGGTCAAAATGGCAGCTAAACAGAATGCCAAAACCCCA
>DAOTYZ010000132.1:0-4464 GCA_034434555.1 Candidatus Roseilinea sp. | reverse complement strand
TTGGGGTTGGCCGCTTGATCTGGGCGCTTACGACGTCGCCACCGCCGGCAGCGCTATCGGCGGCGGCGCTGGCAGATCCCAATGGCCGATTCGTCACAGTGCGGGATGTCACGCTCTACATGGTCGAGGCAGGCCCGCCGGAGGGTCAGCCGATCGTCCTGGTGCATGGCTTATTGGGCAGCACGCAGGACTTCGCCGAATTGATCCCCGTTCTGGCCAGCGCAGGATACCGCGTCTTGGCGGTTGACCGGCCGCCTTTTGGCCTCTCGGACAAACGCGCCGGCGCGCCGATGACGGCAGCGAGCCAGGCGGACTTGCTGGCCGAATGGCTGGCTGAGCTTGGCCTTGAGCGCGCAGTTTGGCTGGGTCACAGCGCAGGCGGCGCGGTGGTCACGCAGGTGGCGCTCCGCCATCCTGCGCGCGTCGCGGGGCTGGTGCTGGTTGCGCCGCAGATCGGCGGTGTTGCCAATGAAGAAGACGCTGGCAATCCGCTGGCCAATCCAGCCCTGCCTGCGCTGGCGACCATCTTCCTCCAATCGTTGAATCCCATCTCGATCTGGGCAGAAGCAGAGTTGCGGGCTTACTTTAAAGACACTCGGCTGCGTGACTTCCTTCAGGCCCAGCTGGGGATTGCCAAAGTGAGCGATGCAATGGCTTCTGCTGAAGCGCGCTTTACCCGCGTGCGCGGCTGGGAGGCTGGCTTGCGCGCATTTGGTCAGGCTGTGCTGGCTGATCGCGCGCCGCTACGAGCCAGCGCGCTATCCGCGATGCCACGCATCCCGATACTGATTATGTGGGGCGAAGCCGATGCGTTTATCCCCGTAGGCCAGGGACGTCAACTACAGAAAGCCCTGCCGACCAGTGCGTTGATCATCTACCCCAGAGCCGGTCACCAACCCTGGCGCGACCTCCCAGAAGCGTTTGCGCGCGACCTGCTTGCGTTTCTAAGTCGGCTCTCTTGAGGCCGTCCTCAGCCGGCTGTAATCTGGGCATCGTATGTTGACCTACCATGAGCCGTATTCGCATCCTGTTAATCGGCTTGTTTGGCGCTTACATGGGCTTCGCAATGCTCAGCCCGTTGCTCGCCCCGCTGGTGCGCACGCTGGGCTTGACGGAAGTGCAGGCCGGCTTGCTCCAAAGCGTCTCGGCGTTCGCTTGGTTTCTGGCAGGTCCGTTTTGGGGGCGGCGCAGTGACTTGGTCGGTCGCAAGCCCATCTTCGTCAGCGGCCTGATCGGTTTGGGTTTGGGCTTGGGCATCTTCACGCTGGTGGCGCAAGCCGGACTGAGCGGTTTATTGGCCGGCGGCGCGTTATTTGCGCTGCTGTTCGTCGGGCGGATCGTCGCCGGCGCGCTGTTCTCCGGCTCGCCGGCGGCTGCGCAAGCCTATATCGCCGACGTGACGACGCCCGACCAGCGCACCCGCGCGATGGCCAGCCTCGGCGCGGCCACCGGCATGGGCTTTGTGATCGGCCCGGCGGTGAGCGCGGCGCTCGCCAACTTGGGGCTGATCGTGCCGCTCGCGGCTGCTGCGTTGCTGCCGCTGATCGGCGGCCTAATCGTCGCTTGGCGGTTGACCAATCCGCAAACAGCGGCCCAGCGCGAGCAGCCGCCGCGCCTCAGCCCGTTCGATGCCCGCATCCGCCAGTTCCTGCTGGTCGGGTTGATCGCAAACGTGGTGCTGGTCATGGCCCAGATCACCGGCGGCTTCCTCGTGGCCGACCGGCTGGCGCTGCCGCCACAGCAGGTGGCCCAGACGATCGGCGTTGCGCTGGTGATTTCCGGCTTGACCGTGGTCGCTGTGCAACTGGGGATCGTCCGCCGAATCAAGCTGCCGCCGGTGATGCTGCTGCGGATCGGGCTGCTGGCCTCGCTGCTGAGCTACGTGATGCTGCTCAACGCGAATTCGTTCCTGATGTTCGTGCTGGCCTTTGTCCTGCTGGCGATCGGGATCGGCTTTAACGAGCCGGGCTTCACCTCGGCGGTGACCCTGGCGGTGAACGCGACGGAGTATGGGGCGGTGAGCGGCCTGACTGCCTCGGTCGTCGGGCTGTCCTCGATGATCGGGCCGCTGTTGGGCACGGGCCTGTATCAGGTCAACCAATCCTTCCCCTATCTGCTGGGGATCGTGACGCTGGGGCTGACGCTCGGGGTGGTCTGGTTTAGCCCGGGGCTGCGCCAGTCGGTGGCCGTGGCCAAGGCGGGCTAACATACGCGAATCAAACTATGGAGACACCTGTTCAACCGTCAACGCCACCTGTGGAGGTGGTCAAGCGCAGCGACCGGCTGATGACCGGCTCGCTGATCTTCGTCTCGGTGCGCTGCACGCTTCAATACATCGTCCTGCCGTTTGTCTTGCCTCTCTTCGGGCTGCGGAACGACCTCTCGTTTGGCATCAGCGCCGTGATTGACCTGATCGCGCTGGCGACGATCGCCTACAACGTCAGGCGCCTATGGAACACCTCATGGCGTTGGCGCTATCTCGGCCTGGCTGCTGCAATGGTGGCCTTCATCGCCTTCATGCTCTATCAGGACATCAACCTGTTGCTGAGCCAGCCCTCCTGAGCGCAGGATGTTTACGACCGCAAACCGCATCTTCGTTGACCCGCAGTTCGCTGCGCAATTCGAGGCGAACTTCAGCCAACGCGCGCGCCTGGTGGACCAAATGCCCGGCTTCGTCCGCAACCTGCTGTTGCGGCCGGCGACACCCGGCGCGCCGTACATCGTGCTGACGTTCTGGGAGAGCCGCGAACACTTCGAGGCCTGGGTGCGTTCGCCGGAGTTCGCCCAGGGCCACGCCCGCAGCAGCAGCCTGCCCAAAGAGGCATTCACAGCACCCAATCAGCTTGAGATGCACGAGGTGGTGCTGGATTCCAGCGCATCGGCCCTCCCCTCGGCATCCTGAGCGCCGGCGAAGGATCACCCTGCCAAAACGCTCAAACCCTCACTGCGCAGCGCAACAGGGTAACAGCACGGGGCCACCGATGCCGGCATCGCTTCGGCGGACGCAGCCGCTGAGGCGCTTCGCCCGGCTCGCGCGCGGCTGCGCTGGTTGGGCTGCGGTCGTTAACCGGGCTTAATCCCCTGCGTTGCATCTCATTAACGCCCCTGCTTAACAAGCACATCCTCACAAGCGCACCAGCGCATCTTAGACTGCCTATCTGCTATTTGCATGGCAGCACAAGAGTCATCAGCGCTGAGCGCGCAGTTCCTCAAGGCCGTATATCTTGCTGAGTTAGAGCATCCGCGCGTCACCTTAAACGTCTTGGGCAAGGCCCTGGGCGTCACGGCGCCGGCGGTGTCACGGCGTGCGGCGCGCTATATCCGCCGCGGCTACCTGGTGCGCGACGGCGCGTGCGGGCTGGCGCTCACGCCGAAAGGCGAGCGCGTCGCGCTGCGCGCAGTTCGCAAGCACGAGGTCTTCGAGGCGTTCCTCGTGAGCGTGATGGGCTATCCGTGGTATGAGGTCTTCACCGCCGCCTGGCGCAGCGCCACTTATCTGCCCGATGAGGTCATCGAGCGCATGTTCGCGCGCGCCGGCCATCCGCGCTACTGTCCGCATGGACACCCAATTCCCAGCGCCGAAGGCCGCATTGAGGCGGTCCTGGATCGCCCGCTGCTCAGCCTAAGCGAAGGGACGACGGGCGCGCTCAGCCGCATCTTCACCCACGATCCGGGCATCCTGCGCTACCTCGACGCGCTGGGCCTTCTGCCGGGGAGGGCGATCTGCCTAAGATACCGCGCGCCGTTCAACGGACCGCTGCACCTCCATGTCTTCGACGCGCCCGGTCGCGGCGAGCGCGAGGTGGTGATCAGCCCCGAGGTCGCTTCATTTATTCACGTGCAGCCGACTTAACCTGTGTCAAGTCATCAGGTTGACTGTGTGGCTAGCGCGTTGAATTCGGGATGGCTACACTCAAATGTGAGGATATGCAGCGCTGGCCTGTGAATTCCTTCAGGTGTGCGGATCGCAGGTTCAGGCTACCATAAAGCAAGAGGTGTGTTAAGCATGGGCATCAGCTTTTATCTTGGCGTGGCGACGGCAGTCGTATCGGCGGTGTTGGCGTTTCTGGTCTTGCAGCGCTATGTGCGCAAGGGGTGGGATAAGACCCACTTGCTCTTGTGGGGCATTGGGTTGGTGCTGTGGGCGCTGGCCGGCGTCTGCGAGGCGATCCTGGCTTTCGGTTGGAGCGACCCTGCCTTTCGGCTGTGGTACTGGACGGGTGCATTGGTCATCCCGCCCATCCTCGGCCAAGGCACGCTGCATCTGCTCGTGCGTCGGCGGGAGGTGCGCCTGGTGACCGATGTCCTGATCGGTGTCCTGGTTGTCGCCTCGCTGGTGTGGATGTTCAGCCTGTCGCTGAACGCGGCGGCCTTCAACCCCGGCGATGACGTCGGCGCCTTCCTCACCGAGCGCTACCGCGAGATCCTGCCGCAGAGCGCGGTGCGGCGCGTCCTGCCGCCGTT
>DAOTYZ010000131.1:0-2060 GCA_034434555.1 Candidatus Roseilinea sp. | reverse complement strand
CAGCGTGTGCAGGCCACAATCGGTGGGCGCGACGACGTGATCTGCTGGAACGCCGTCCCCTGGCATCCGCACAAACCCGGCCAGCCGCTCTCCAACCGCCGGCCCACAATTGCCGAACAGGACCTCGGCACGGAGATTCTCAGGGACTTTCTGGCCTGGAAGCAGCCAACGCTGGTGATCGCGCTCGGCCGCATCGCCGAGGATGCGCTGGGCGCGCTCGGTGTGCCGGCGCACTGCGTCCGCCACCCGGCGCGCGGTGGCCAGCGCGCCTTCCAGGCTGCGCTCGCGCCGCTGCTGGCGCACGCAAGCTAAACTCAGCGTAACATGCCGATCAATCTCTGGAACGATGCCGACGCACACGGACTAAGCGCGCTTGATATACTCGCCTACCGTTCTCGATTGCTGGCCGCCGACCGCAGCGTGGTGAACATCTCCGGCGGCAACACCTCGGCGAAGGCCGTGGAGACCGACCATCTGGGCCGGCCCGTGAACGTGCTCTGGGTGAAGGGCAGCGGGGCCGACATGGCGACGTGCGCCACGAAGGACTTCGCCGGCTTAAAGCTGGACGAAGTGCTGCCGCTGATCGCGCGAGGCGATGAGCGACGAAGAGATGGTGGCCTACCTGACCCGCTGCCAGTTCGAGCCAAACCGCCCGCGCCAGTCCATCGAGACCCTGCTACACGCCTTCACGCCCCACCCTCACGTTGACCACACCCACCCCGACGCAATCATCGCGCTGGCTTGCGCGGCGCGGGGCGAGGCAGCCGCGCTGCGTCAGGGCGCTTTGGACGAACTGGCGGAAGGCCTCAGCGCGCTCAGGAATAAAGGGTCAATAGGCATAAGCGTCTCACCGCTTGGATGAAGAACTTCTTGGCTCACCGCCATGGTGAACCTGCCGCAAAGTTCAACTCGCAACGGACTAGGGCCTGCTGAAACCGGCCAAGAAAACCGGGCCGGGTGGTATGCCGATGAGGACCAGACCAGCTTGTTCATCCAAGGGGAACTCTACTTGGCTGGCGGCTCGCTGAGCGACTCTCTGGGGAGCATAGCGGTGCATTCGTGAGAGGGCGGGGCACTGCGGGGTCGCTGAGACCCTGCCTCACCCTTGTCACCCGAGCGGAGCGAAGTAGGGGTGGTTCGCGAACCACCCCTGCACGTGGCCGGACTGAAGCGCTGCGGGGTCGCTGAGGCGGGGCGTTTGGCGGCTGCGCGGAGGGCGTGGCACCGCTACGCCCCCACGATTTGATCGGGCAGGATTTTAGATGCGTCGCTGCGCCATCATGACGGCGAAAGGAATACGCGGGTTGCCCGATCGGCTGAGTTGCTAGACAATCGCGGCCATGAGACCCGGCACGATTGTCCGCGCGCGAGACCGCCTGTGGGTGCTGTTGCCCAGCGACGATCCGGATTACTACGTGCTGCGCCCACTGGCCGGCCTGACCGACGACGCCGTGGCGCTCTATAAACCGCTGACCGACCTGCTGGCCTACACGCTGCCGGAGGAGCGGCTGAGCGAGGCGACCTTTCCCCCGCCCAAACCGGACGACGTCTCCGACGCCGTCAGCGCGCGCCTGCTGTGGCAGGCAGCGCGGCTGACCCTGCGCGAAGGCGCCGCGCCCTTCCGCTCCCTGGGCCGCATCTCCATCCGCCCGCGGCTCTATCAGTTCGTCCCCCTGCTGATGGCGCTGCGGCTGGACCCAGTCCGCTTGCTGATCGCCGACGACGTGGGCGTGGGCAAGACGATCGAAGCGCTGCTGATCGCCCGCGAGCTGTTCGACCGCGGCGAGATCCGGCGGATGTGTGTGCTGTGCCCGCCCCACCTGTGCGATCAGTGGGAGCGGGAGCTGGCCGAGAAGTTCAACCTGGAGGCAGTGGTCATCCGCTCCGGGACGATCGGCCAACTCGAACGCGGCATCACGCAGAGCGTCTACGAGCATTACCCCGTGCAGGTGATCAGCATTGACTTCGTCAAGAGCGAGCGCAACCGCCATCGCTTTCTCCTCAATCCGCCGGAGTTCATCATCGTGGACGAGGCGCACGGCTGCGCCGCCGGCGATCCG
>DAOTYZ010000130.1:0-1873 GCA_034434555.1 Candidatus Roseilinea sp. | reverse complement strand
ACTCGCTACTCGCCACATGTCATTTGCCATTCACTATCCGCCATTCACTATTCGCCATCCGCTATTCGCCATTCGCTATATACCATAAGGCACCCAGATGTTCTTGACCTGGGTCGCCTGGCGCAACAATTCCTGTTGGTCACAGGCGCTGAGCGCCCGCCAGTCGCGCGGCTGGCCGTTGTTCACCCAGGTGCGCTTGAGGTTGTGCGCCGAGGCGCGCTCGACCATCGCGCTGCCTTCGGCGCTGCCGAAATACCATATCGCATCCACGTCGGCGTGCTCGGCCAACACCTTGGCTAACGCATCGCGCGCGCCGGTGACGATGTTGACGACGCCGGCTGGCAGGTCGCTGGTGTCGAGCACCTGGTACAAGTCGGTGGCCGACAGGGGGTGGGCCTGCGAGGGGACAAGCACGATCGCGTTGCCCATGCTGATCGCAGCAGCCATCAGCGTGACTGCTGCCAGCAGCGGCGCCTCGTCTGGACAGATAACCCCGATGACGCCCAGCGGCTCGTTGAGCGTCATCGTCATCGCGCGGAAGGGGGTCTGATGCACGGCGCCATCGTATTTATCGGCCCAGGCGGCGAAGGTGAACAGGCGGTCAATGGCCGCATCCACCTCGCCCTCGGCTTCGCTCATCGAGCAGGCAGTCTGCTGGACCAGGCGAGCGGCGAACTCGGCGCGGCGCGCGCTGAGGTTCTCGGCGATGTAATAGAGCACTTGGGCGCGTGCGTGCGCGGTCTGCTCGCCCCAAGCCAGCGCGGCAGCGCGCGCGGCCTCAACCGCGTTGCGGATGTCCTTGCGGTTGCCCTCCGCCACCTCGCCGATAGGGTTGCCATGCGGGTTATAGACGATTCGGCTATATCCCGAATCGGGGCGGACTTGCTTGCCGCCGATGTATTGCTTGGCCGTGCGGTCAAGCCCGTTGCTGGGTTGTGAAGGGCGCGCGGCGTAAGCCGGCGCTGGTGCGCGATGGACGGGCGAGCACGCAGGTTTGACATATTCATATAGCCCCTCCACGCCGCCCTCGCGGCCAAAGCCGCTCTCGCGATAGCCGCCGAAGCCAGAGGCAGCGTCGAACAAATTCGTGGCGTTAATCCACACCACGCCGGCTTTGAGCTTGCGGGCCACCTCAAGGGCCAGGTTGATGTCCTCGCTCCAGACGCTGGCGGCCAAGCCGTAGCGCGTGTTGTTGGCCAGCGCGACTGCCTCTGCCGGTGTGCGGAAGGTCATGCTCACCAACACCGGCCCGAAGATCTCTTCCTGCGCAATCGTCGCCGCCGGTGCGACGTTCGTGAAGAGGGTCGGTGGATAGAAGTAGCCCTCGCTAGGGCAAGCCCAGCTCGGCTGCCAGATCTGCGCGCCCTCGGCCTTGCCTTGTTCCACCAGGCGGGTGATCTTCTGGAGTTGGGGTGGGGCGATGATCGCCCCCATGTCCACCGCTTTGTCCAGCGGGTCGCCCACCCGCAGCTTCTCCATGCGCGCGCGCAGCCGGTCGTGAAAGCGCTGGGCGATGCCCTCGTGCACCAGCAGGCGCGAGCCGGCGCAGCACACCTGGCCTTGGTTGAACCAGATCGCGTCCACCACGCCCTCGATTGCGCCGTCCAGGTCGGCGTCGTCGAACACGATGAACGGCCGAGCAGGCCGGTTTGACGTATTCATATAGCCCCTCTATGCCGCCCTCGCGGCCAAAGCCGCTCTCGCGATAGCCGCCGAAGCCAGAGGCAGCGTCGAACAAGTTCGTGGCGTTGATCCACACCACGCCGGCTTTGAGCTTGCGGGCCACCTCAAGGGCCAGGTTGATGTCCTCGCTCCAGACGCTGGCGGCCAAGCCGTAGCGCGTGTTGTTGGCCAGCGCGACCGCCTCCGCCGG
>DAOTYZ010000129.1:0-1878 GCA_034434555.1 Candidatus Roseilinea sp. | reverse complement strand
GGCCGCCACGCTGAAGCTGCTGCCGCCTTCGCCGAAGGATTGCGTGTCATCCTCCCCTTCGTCCGCGCCTCCCCCGCTGCCTTCGGCGAGCTGGCCAATGCCCTGTTACAGAATTACCGCGGCGCGTGCGAGGCGGTGGAAGAAACGCCTGATGAGGCGCTGGTGGCGCAAGCGCGCCAGGCAATCGGGTAAGTCTCTCCTCCGTTGGGCCGGAGGATGAGGTCCTCTAGAACAGATCAAATCCCGATCTGCGATCGGCGTGAACTGCGGAGTGCAGATAGGTTGGGCGCATCGCCCTGCAGCATTACTTGCCCGCCAACTCGCCCGCGGCGCGCTGCGCCGTGCGCCGCGTTTGGCGGCGCACAATTGTGTGCATTCATAGCCGTGGGGGAGTGTTCCAACTTGGAACAAAAGTCCGCCCAAGCTGTCATCCTGAGGTCAACCAGGGCCGCGCGCGTCGAATGGCGTTGTGGTTGGGCGCGCGCTTAGACCTCCTAGGATGACAAGGGCGTAGGCCTCGACAATTAGCAGATACGTCAATCACTGCTAACTGAGCACTCCTGCGCATCCCAGACTCAGCCGGCGCGTTTATAATCCCGGCTCGCAATTGCGATAACGAAGGAATGTCGCCCGACTCATGCGTCAACACTCGTTCACCCGCCTGCTGATCATCCTCACCTTGCTCGTCATCTCGGCTTATATCGCGCTGCCGCTGCCCAAGCCCGACTTCGTGCGCAACCTGGTTTTCTGGCAGGAGGTGCGCGGGCGCGACTTGCAACTCAAGCAGGGCCTCGACCTGAAGGGCGGACTGCAGGTCTTGCTCGCCGCCAACCTGCCCGGCGGCACACCGCCCACGCCGGAGCAGATGGAGTCGGCGCGGCGCATCATCGAGGACCGCGTCAACGGCCTGGGCGTCGCCGAGCCGGTCATCCAGCTCCAGGGCGAGGACCGCATCCTGGTTGAGCTGCCGGGCGTCACCGACCGCAACCTGGCCATAGACCTGATCAAGCAAACCGGCCAGCTCGAGTTCGTGGACGCCGGCTTCAACCCGCCCTCGGAGGGCGCGATCATCTCCACGACCTACAGCCTCTACGGCGGCTTGCTCTTCCCGCAGACGCTGCCCACCGGCAAACCGATCAGCGAGACGCTGGACGCGCAGGCCGGCGGGCGCGTGTATAAGACCGCCTTCACCGGCGAGATCTTGCAGTCGGCCACGCCGGCCATTGACAACCTGGGCCGCAACGTGGTCAACTTCACCATCAAGCCGCAGTTTCAGAGCGACTTCCAGACCTACACCAGCCAGAAGCTCAACCAGGCGATGTGCATCGTGCTCGACCAGCGGGTGATCTCGTGTCCGATCATCCGCGGCGTCTTGAGCGCGGAGGGCACGATCAGCGGCGCCTTCACGCGCGAAGGGGCCAACAGCCTGGCGCTGGTGCTGAGCTACGGCGCGCTGCCCGTCCCGCTGACCATTGAAACCACGCGCGACATCGGCGCGACGCTCGGCGCCGACTCGATCCGGCGCAGCCTGGTGGCCGGCGCGATCGCGCTGGTCGCTATGCTGAGCTTCATGATTGCGCGCTATCGCCTGCCCGGCGCGCTCTCGGCCTTCTCGCTGGCCTTCTTCGTCCTGGCCTCGCTGGCGCTGTTCGTGCTGATCCCGGTGACGCTGACGCTGCCGGGCATCGCCGGCTTTCTGCTCTCGGTGGCCGCGGCGGTGGATGCGAACGTGCTGATCTTCGAGCGCTTCCGCGAGGAGCTGCGCGGCGGGCGCACCATGCGCGGCGCGGTTGAGGCCGCCTTTCAGCGCGCCTGGCCCTCCATCCGCGACGCCAACATCAGCACCCTCATCACCTGCGCCATCCTCTTTGTGTTCGG
>DAOTYZ010000128.1:0-5279 GCA_034434555.1 Candidatus Roseilinea sp. | reverse complement strand
ATCACCGCGCGCGACCACAGCCCCTGATACTGGGGTGGGGCGACGAAGATGAAGTCATAGTGGACGTTGGGCCGGCCCGCCAGGTAATCGAACGCATCCTGGCGGATCACGCGGGCACGGGCCTGTAGGCCGGTGGTCCACAGATTCTCGCGAATCAGCCGGATCGCCTCCGTCAAGACGTCTATAAACGTGACCTCCGCCGCGCCGCGACTGAGCGCCTCGATACCTACCGCACCTGTGCCGGCGAACAAGTCCAGCCAGCGCGAATCGCGCACATCGTCCATCAAGATATTAAAGATGGCCTGCTTGGCGCGGTCGGTGATCGGCCGAATGGCATCACCTGGCAGGCTCTTCAGCTTGCGTCCCTTGGCGAGGCCGGTGTTGACGCGCATTGTCGTATTTCGTAGTGCGTATTGCGTAGTGCGTGGTGCATGGTGCATGCTACGGTGCACAGGTAACCGATGATTCCTTCAGGCGGTTGTCGGCGGTCAGCTCGTAGCAGCGGCAATAGCGAGTTTCGGCATCCAGCAGCGGCCCACCGCTCCAATTCAACAGGACGAGCTGCGAATGCGCGCACTGAACACCGTCGCGCGGGCTATCGGCCGGCGCGGTGCGCAGCCAGCCGATACCGCTGGGGCCGTTGCGGTCGTACATCATCCAGATGCGCGATTCGCGCAGAGGGTCGCCGGCATTGATCTCGATCCCATCGGTCACCCCCAAATAGTACACAAAGCCAAAGACAAACGGGGCGCTGAGCGAGAGAAACGCCACCAAACCCACACCCAGCCAACTTAACCACGAACGCAATTTATCTGCCATCCCAGAACACTCCACAGCAACGGATGAACACACCTTAAGCGCTCGGGTGGATCAGGCCGGCCTTAGCCCTAACGGTGAACACACCCCAGCGCCTAATCGAGTGACGGTAACAGTATAATCGCTGAGAGCTAAGAGAGACCTAAGGGGACGTGGCGGAAATGGCAGACGCGCATGACTTAGGATCATGTGCCGCAAGGCGTGTGGGTTCAAGTCCCTCCGTCCCCATCTTAGGATAGATCATGGAGCTTCAAGTTGAACCCCAAGAGAACCATTCGGTACGATTGACGATCACGCTAGACGACGAGACGGTGAACCGCGCACGACGCGAAGTCGCCCGTGCGCTTTCCAAGCGGTTCCATATTCCCGGCTTCCGGCCTGGCCATGCACCGCTGGGCGCAGTCATCCGCGCCGTGGGCGGCGAGGAGGCCTTCAACCTCGAGCTGGCCGATTATTTGGCCAAGCAGGTATACCCCAAAGCCTTGGACGAAGCCAAGATCAACCCGTATGGCCCGGGAACGATCATGGAAGTAAAGGCTTCCCCCTTTCAAATCGTCGCTCACGTTCCCTTGGAACCGACAGTTGACCTGAAAGACTACAGGTCAATTCGCTTGCCCTTCCCAGAGATCGTCGTGAGCGAAGAGGAGATCGAACAAGAGCTTGAAAAGCTGCGCGAGGAAAATGCCATCATCCAATTGGCAGAGCGGCCCGCCGCGATCAGCGACCTGGTCGAGGTGAAGATAGAAGCAAAACACCAAGACAGCGGCGATCTCGCGCTTGAGACCGAAGAGGAGATATTGCTCACGACGGAGAAAGAGGACGAGTTGCTTCCAGGCTTGAGTGAATTCATCATCGGGATGAGCGCCGGCGAGCGCAAAGAGTTCGCCCTGACCATGCCAGAAGATGTCTCGTACGACACGATGAGGGGCGCCACGCTCGACGTCACTATCGAGGTGAAACGGGTGAACAGCCGAACGCTGCCAGACATCAACGACGAGCTGGCCCAGACGGTCGGCAATTTCACCACGCTGGCCGAGCTGCGCGAAGACCTGCGCCAAAAGCTGGCCAAGCGCAAGGAAGTAGAAGAAGAGAAGAACTTTGCTATTCAGGCGCTGGATGCCTTTGCGGCACTGGCCGAGGTGCGCTATCCGCCCGAGTTCATCGAGGACCAACTGGACAAAATGGTCGAGGAATATTTTGAAGACATTGAGCGCACACTCAAAATGCCATTCAAAGAATGGCTCAAGATACGCAACCAGACCGTAGAAGGCGTCCGCGAAGAAATGCGAGCGATTGCTGAATCGCGCGGGCGGCGCGGCCTGGTGATGCGCGCGCTGGCTCAGGCCGAAGGGCTGACGGTGAGCGAGGAGGAGGTCAACGCCAGGATCGATTACATCGCCGGCCCTTACTCACATGCCGCTGTCAAGCAGGCGCTGAACGCCCCTGATCTGCGTAGGACGATCGAGATCAACATCTTGTCGAACAAAGTGCTCCAGCGCATGGCGCAGATTGCCAAGGGTGAGCTCGAAGCAGCCATCCCGGAGCCGGCCCAGAGCTAGTCGCGCGTCAAATGTTTAGCTAATCCGTGCCGCCGACAATCAGCGGCAAGGTGAAAGTGCCATGATACCGGTCAACTCACAAGCCCAGCCAGGCGCGATCCAGAACGTCATCCCGATGGTCATCGAGACCAACGGACGTGGCGAGCGCGCCTACGACATTTACTCGCTGTTGCTCAAAGAGCGCATTGTCTTCCTCGGCACGCCGATCAACGACCAGGTGGCCAACCTGATCGTGGCCCAGTTGCTCTTTCTGGAGCGCGAGGACAACGAGAAGGACATCCAGTTCTTCATCAACTCGCCGGGCGGCTCAGTCTATGCCGGCATGGCGATCTACGACACGATGCAGATGATCACCGCGCCGATCGCCACATTCGCCGTCGGGCTGACGGCCAGCTTCGGCACGCTGCTGCTGATGGCCGGCACGAAGGGCAAGCGCTATGCCCTCCCCAACGCCACCATCCACATGCATCAGCCGCTGGGCGGCGCCCAAGGCCAAGCCTCGGACATCGAAATCCAGGCCCGCGAGATCCTGCGGATCAAGGACACCATCAACAAGATCATCATGCGCCACACCAACATGAGCGAGGAAGAGGTGATCCGATATACCGACCGCGACGCCTACTTCACTCCTGAACAGGCGAAGGCACTGGGGGTGATTGACGCCGTGGCCGAACTCAACCCGAAGAAGATGGCCCTGCTGAAGCAGCCGACAGCAGAAGCCATCCCAGCGGGCGAGCAAATTCACAAAAACTAGCCGACGCGCTCACAATGGCTCAAAAGCCGGCGCAGACGACGCGCCGGCTTTTTCGTGCACAAACCCTATAATTCGCTGCGCATGGCCGCGATAGTCGCATTCAGTCGCTTCCTGCTGAGCGTTTGCTTCGTCGTGGCAGTCTCCGGGATCGGCGCGCCGGCGCTGATCCGCGTAGCGGCCCAGGCGCCACAGGCTGCCAGCCTGCTGCCAGAGCGACGGGTGGTGCTCAACGGCGTGCCCGACGATATCGTGCCCCGCGCCAGCAACATCTGGCAGTGCCCCTGCGACAACGACGGCTGCTGGCCGGGCTGCTTCACCATCGCCTCGGCCAGCTTGCTAAAATACTGGGCCGGGCGCGGCTATTCTGGTTTGTGGAACGGCGACGAGAACGGCACGCTCCAGCGGCTGCGCGAGCTGTTTCCGAACCTGTTCTGTTACAACAACGTGGACGACGACGGGCGGATCAGCGACAGCGGCTACGACGCTGCCGATGTCGCGCGCGGGTTCGACCTCTTCATCCGCGAGCGCGGCTACACCTTTAGGGTCAAGGCCATCTACGAGCCGACGTTTGAGAAGATCGTCGAGGAGATAGACGCGGGCCGGCCGGTGATCGGCGCCTTCGGCAGCTCGGCCTGGGGCAGCCACGCCGGCACGATCATCGGCTACGACACCACCAACGGACGGCGCGTGATGATCGTGCGGCCAAACCTGCTCAATAAGCCCGACGCAGAGCTGAGCTGGGGCATCGGCTACGGCGAATTCGCCATCGTCACCGTTGCGCCGACCGGCAGCGGCGAGGAGGCGGATCTGGCAAACGGGCCATCGCTAAGCGTCGAGTTAGTCGTTGACGACGGCAACGCTGGCTTCACCACCGAAGGCAATTGGACCGCCTATCCGGTCGGCTTCGCCAACGGCTCGCGCTTCACCATCACCACCGACCCATCGAACTTAGGCCCGTCCACGGACACAGCCGTGGCGCGCTGGCGCCCCATGCTGCCCTTCGATGGGCTATGGGAGGTGCTCGTTTGGCTGCCCCGCGACGACGCCGAAGGGAACAGCGCCTCACAGGTCACCTACCGCATCATCCACGCCGAAGGGATGAGCCTGGTGCGCCGCACCCAGCACGCCGCGCGGCCAGGGTGGATGTCGCTGGGCGTATATCCTTTCGTTGTGGGCGATAAGGGCGCTGTGGAGCTGGGCAACCGCACCGGCGATCTGCCGCCGCGCCGGCTGTGGGCCGACGCAGTGAAATTCGTCTGGCGCGCGCCGTTGATCGTCCGCGCCGAGGAAGGCGGGCCGACCGGCCTGGTGATCAATGGCCAGCGTTTCATCATCCCCGATCAACAGACGTTTGAGGCCCTGCGCCTGAGCGCCGCGGGCGTCCACACTGCCTCGCCGTTGGCGCTGGCCCAGTATGGCCCTGGCCAGATGCTGCCGTCGGTGATGAGCGCATGGGTGGGGCAGTACTTCAACAACACGCTGCTCTCGCCGCCGGCCTCGCTGGTGCGGGCCGACGGCCGGATCAGCTTCCGTTGGGATGACCAACCGCCGGCGCCGAACATGGGCGCGCGGGCCTTCTCCGCCCGCTGGACGCGCTACCTGGCGCTCGGTGAGGGAACTTATCCGTTCCGCATCGAAGCAGTCGGCGGCGTGCGGTTGTGGATCAACGGTAAGCTTGAGCTTGACGCCTGGGATGCGCCGGACAATGTGCTGATCGCGCACGAGAAAGTGATAAGCGTCCCGGCGGGCGTCCATCGGGTGGACCTAGAGTACGTCAACCGGGAAGGTCGGGCGCAAATTCGGCTGAGCAACCTGCCGCCTAATGCACCGATTCCCATAGACGATGGCCCTTCACCCTGGCGAACTGATCAACAGGCACGCCTGCGCTGGGCAGATGCCGGCGACCCGGACGACGTGATCGGCGAGAAGCCGCGCCGCTTCTTCGTCACCGTCTGGAACGAGTCAAGCACCTGGCGGGCGACCAGCGGATGGATCACCGAGACCACTTGGACGGTCACACTCCCAGCAGATGGACGCTATTACTGGAGCGTGCTGGCCAGTGATGGCCTGGCCAACAGCGAGTCCAGCGCGCCGCGCGAGATCTGGCTCGACCGGTCGCCGCCTTGGGCGCAGATGATCGAGGCGCTCCC
>DAOTYZ010000127.1:0-7074 GCA_034434555.1 Candidatus Roseilinea sp. | reverse complement strand
ACGTGTGCGCTGGTTTGCCCATCCCGCCGAGCCAGCAAGAGCGAAGCAGCTTGGTAGTGCGAGAGCACCACGAGCATGGCAACTTGTTATACATGGGGAATCCGAGAGTAGCGGGTCGTCCCGCGCAGCAGGGGCGGTTTGCGAACCGCCCCTGCGCGCCGGACTGAAGCGCTGCGGGGGCGCTGAGGCAGGAGGTTGGGTGGCTTCGCGGTGTTTTGGTTGGGCGGGATTTCAGATGCTTCGCTTCGCTCAGCATGACAACCCCCTTTCTTTCCCCCGCACGCGGGGGAATCAGAAGGGGGCTTCCCCCGCGTGCGGGGGAATTGGGGGTGGTATGAGTGACTTCGCGGGGCTTCGGTCGGGCGGGATTTTGGATGCTTCGCGTTGGCATGACAGACTGATATGACGAGCTGAACGAAACGCGCCTGCGTAAATCCGAACTCACGTTGGGTTACGCATCTATTACGGGATGCGTTCACGAAAAGGGGGCACGGGCCGCTCGGTCGCTGCGCTGGCGTGTCATGCTGAGTAAAGCGAAGCATCTTGCCCGACCTCATCTTCCTTCCCCATGCTCCACTTTACAATCAGATCAGCGATGCGCAAACTTGAGCTTATCCCCCCTGCAGAGGCGATGGCGCGCTTGCGCAGCGCGCTGCGCCATGTGGTGCTCCCCGGCGAGGCGATCCCAACCGCGCAAGGGCGAGACCGCGTGCTCGCCGAGGATGTGCGCGCACCGATCCCCATGCCGGAGTTTCGCCGCAGCACGGTGGATGGCTACGCCGTGCGCGCGGCTGACACGCCCGGCACGCTGCGCGTGGTCGGCGAGGTGCGCATGGGCGAACTGGCGGCTAATGCGCTCGGACCGGGCGAAGCGATGGCTGTGCCCACGGGCGGCAACCTGCCCCCAGGGGCGGATGCGGTCGTCATGGCGGAGGATGCGCTGCCGGGCGACAGCGCCAACCGAATCACAATCACAAAGCAGCTCGCGCCGGGGGAGAACGCAATCCAAGAGGGCGAGGATGTCAAAGCCGGCGAAGTCGTCGTCCGCGCCGGGGCGCGCCTGCGCGAGCAGGAGATCGGCGGCTTGCTCGCGCTCGGCATCACGCAGATCAGCGTCCGGCGCAAGCCGCGCGTCGCGTTGATCGCCAGCGGCGATGAGTTGGTGCCGGCGGAGCACCCCACCAAACCAGGCCAGGTGCGCAACATCAACCAACCGATGCTGGCTGCGTTGGTGGCGCGGAACGGCGGCATGCCGTTGGACTTCGGCATTTTGCCCGATCGGCGCGAGGCCTTTGAAGAGGCAGCCCAGCGCGCCATGCGCGAGGCCGATGTGATCGTCTTCACCGCCGGCAGCTCGGTGGGCGAGCGCGACTTCGTGCCCGAAGTGATCAGCGGGCTGGGTCAGCCGGGCGTCCTCGCGCACGGCATTCTGTTCCGTCCCGGTAAGCCAACCCTGTTCGCCGTCTGCGATGGGAAGCCGGTGTTCGGCCTGCCGGGCAACCCGATCAGCACGCTGATCACCGGCACGCTGTTCTTGGCTTCGGCGTTGTGGCTCATTCAAGGCGCGCACACCCCACCCCAAGCCCGCCTCGTCCGCGCCAGGCTGGCCCAGGACGTGCGGTCGCCGCGCGATCTGGAGCATTGGTTCCCGGTGAAATTGCGCCTGGACGACTGGCACAGCGCCGACCTGGCGCTGATTCATGAGGCATACCCCATCAGCACCAAATCAAACCTGATCTTCGGCCTGGTGCGGGCGGACGGCATGGCTTGCGCGCCGATCGGCGTGGATCATCTACCTGCCGGCGCGGAGATCGTCGTGCGCTTGTTTGATTAAGCCGAGCGCTTGAGCAGCGCGCTCGAGCAAGCGCCGGCTGCTCTCATACGTGAGGATCTCGCGCGCTTCCTCGTAGGGCGCCCAGCAGTAATCTTGTATCTCAGCGCGCTGAAGGCGCACCTGCGGGTTGCGCACTTCGCCGAGGAAGTAGCGCACGCGCTTGGTCGCAGTTTGTTGCGCGTCCTCCCAGGCGGGCTTTGTGTATTTCTCTTCAAGGGCTGGCTCTGCGCGCAGCGCCACATCGCAAATGCCGGTCTCCTCGCACAGCTCGCGGCGCGCCGTGTCCACCTCGGTTTCGCCGGCCTCTGGATGTCCCTTCGGGAAAGACCAGTGCCCGCTGTTGTGTTGGACGAGCAGGAAGTAAACCCGTTGGCCCTTGCGATAGAAAGGGATGACGCCAAACGACTGTTCGATCGTCTCCGATGACATACGGGCCAATGATAGTCACCAGCGGACGTGGCCGTCGCCCTCACAGACCCATTTGTAACTGGTCAGCTCGCGCAACCCCATTGGCCCGCGCGCGTGGATGCGCTGCGTGCTGATCGCCACCTCCGCCCCCAGGCCGAATTGGCCGCCATCGTTGAAGCGCGTGCTGGCGTTGACGAACACCGCCGAGGAATCAATTTCATGGACAAAGCGCGCGATGACCTGGGGGTCTTGGGCGCAGATGCCATCGCTGTGCTCCAGCGTATGCGCTTGGATGAACGCGATCGCTTCATCGAGCGAATCTACTATCTTGACGCCCAGGATCAGGGCGAGCCATTCCGTGTCCCAGTCGGTCGCCTCGTCTGCGAGGCGCAGCAGCGGATAGCCCGCCGACTGGAGGATCGCCAGCGCGCGGGGGTCGCAGCGCAGCTCGACGGCCCGCTCGACCAGCCGCGCGGCCAACCTGGGCAGAAACGCCGGCGCGATCTCGGCATGCACCAACAGCGTGCCCAGCGCGTTGCAAACCGTCGGCTTGCTCACCTTGGCGTTGTACACCACGTCCAGGGCTTTGTCCTGATCCGCCGTGGCGTCCACGTAAATGTGATTGATCCCCATGCCGCCGGTGATGACCGGGATGGTGCTGTGCTCACGGCAGAGCCGATGCAAGGCAGCCCCGCCGCGCGGGATGATCAGGTCCACGTAATCGCTCAGCTTAAGCAGCTCCAGCACGCGCACGCGATCGGTGTCCTCGATAAGTTGCACGGCGTCCGCCGGCAGCTCAGCGCGGCACAGGGCTTGATGGATCACCTGCACGAGCGCTCTGTTGCTGTTCAGGTTGTCGCTGCCGCCGCGCAGGATGACCGCATTGCCACTCTTCAAGGCCAGCGCCGCGACATCGGTGGTGACGTTCGGCCGGGCCTCATAGATGACCCCTAACACGCCGATCGGCACGCGGCGCTTGTGCAGGCGCAGGCCGTTGGGCAACACAGTTTGGTCGAAGACCTCGCCCACCGGGTCAGGCAGGCCGGCCACGGCGCGCACGTCGTGCGCCATGGCCTGCAGGCGCTGTGGGGTCAGCGTCAAGCGATCAATGAAATGTGCCTCGGCGCCGCGCGCCTTGGCCTGCGCGACATCCTCGGCGTTGGCGCGCAAAATCTCGTCCTGGCAAACCAGCAGGGCGTCCGCGAGCGCGATGAGCGCTGCGTCCTTGCGCGCTGTGTCTGCTCTCGCTAGCTGCCGGCTGGCTCTGCGCGCGCGCTGGCCGATGATCTGCAAATCCATCGCTACGAGCGACAACTGTACTGCGGGACGAAGCCAAACGCTTCTTCCGCGCGCCGGCCGCTGATCAGCGCCTGATAGCCCTGAATGTCGGCGCGCAACTCGGCATCTGGGTAATAGCGCGCGATCAGCTCACGGGAGGGCATGTCCACATGGGTATCGCGGGCGGCGATGAAGGCCAGCGTATGCGAGCCGGCGGGCAACGGCGCCGTCGCAGCCAGATAGCAAGCCCGTGCGCAATCGTGAATATGCACATAGTGCGGTATTGGGTAGCGCAGATCCGGCGGGATGGCCTGTGGCAGGCTCGGCCAACGCTCGACAGTGACCACGTCGGTGAAGCGCAGGCTCACGGTCGTCAATCCGTAATCGCGCGCGAAATACTCAGCAATCTGCTCGCCGAGGTACTTAGAGAGCGCGTATTCGCTCTGCGGGTCAACCGGGTGCGCCTCGTCCAGCGGGAAGTACTGATAGCGCACCGGGCGATGCGCCGGCACGGTGTGGTTCACCTGAATAGACGAAGCCCATACCACGCGCGGCACGCCCAGGTGCGCTGCCGCCAAAAAGACGTTGTAGGTGATGGTCATGTTGGTTTGAAAGGTATAGGCGTTGGGGAACATGCCGCTGTCGGCGATCGCAGCGAGGTTGATCACTGCATCTGCGCCGCGGAGCACGTCGTAGCAACTGCCGGCATCGGTGAGGTCGGCGGCAATATACTGTTCCCGCCAGCTCCCGCGACCGACGCTATCCACGCCGAGCACCTGTGCGCCCTGGCTGCGCGCGTAGTCCACCAGGACAGCGCCGATCCTGCCCTTCGCGCCTGTGACGACGATCTTCATCGTGGAGATATTGTGATGCACTGGGCGAAAGCGGGCAAGCTAGTCTTCCCCCTTGCGCCGATAGACGGCCTCGCGCAGGCCGCGAATGTAGCCAATGGCGTATAGCCGCCCGTATGACGAGTAGCCGGGGTCATCGTTGCTATCGCCTTCTACGGTGGGCACGTGATCCGGGCGCAATACACCCTCGAAGCCGATGTCCCGATAGGCCTCCATACAGGCCAGCATGTCAGTCTTCCCGTCGTCGTGCCAGGTCTCTTCAAAGCGCCGCGCATCGCCGCGCACGTCGCGGAAGTGGACGAAGCTGATCTTGCCCTGGCGACCGAAGTGACGGATCACCGCCGGCAAGTCGTCGGTCATCAGCGTGAAGTTGCCCTGGCAGAGGGTGAGGGTGTTGTAGTCGCTGGGCACTAAGTCTAGGACGCGCTGAAAGTTCTCCACGCTGATGAGGATGCGCCCGACGCCATGCAGTGGGGAGAGCGGGGGGTCGTCGGGATGAGCGCTGAGCTTGACGCCGGCCCGCTCAGCCACCGGCACCATGGCCTTGAGAAACGCTTCTAAGTTGCGCCAGAGGTCTTCCTCGCGGACTTCGGGCAGCGGCGGCCGCTGCTCGAACTCCGCCAGGTCGAATGCAGTCACCAGCGATCCGCCACGCGAGGGGACATCGGCTCTGGTGCGCGTCCAACTGATCACCGCCATCCAGGCATAACACCAGACCGGGATCTCCAGCTTGCCCATGTTCTCCACCAGCTTGACACACCACTCCAGCTCTTGATCGCTGCCGGGCAGGCCGCGTATCAGCTTATCCATCGGCGGGCGCGCTTCGATCACGGCCAGCTTAAAACCGGCATCTTCGTAGCGCTGCTTCATGCGCAGCAGGGGCATCAGGTCGTAGGGCGTTTCACCTGGGCCGCAATCGCTGGGCAAGGGCAAGCCACCGACGACGTAGTTCACGCCGGCCTGTTTGACCAGCTTCCACAGGGGGGATGGCTGGGGAGGGAGGAACTCAGCAATTTTTATCATCGCCTGTAGATAATAACCTTCATGTCAGACGATGTCCAGTTTTACGACGTGGCCCCGCTCGGCAAGCGCCCGCCGAGCGACGCGCGCATCACAGACTATCGGGTGATGCCCTGGCCGGATGGCACGCGCGTGACGGTGGAAATGGGATTGACGCCTTTTACCGAGTTCCCCTCGATTGACGTGAGCATCCTGAGCGAAGCCGGCGAGGTGTTGCGCCATGTCTCGCTGGTGGGCGCGATGGAACGCCGGCCGGCGCCGACGATGTGGCTGCCGCGCGGCATTTCCAAGGGCACATCGTTGATCGCGCTGATGGAAGTGCTGGGCGATGAAGCGCCGCTCCAAACGGTGCGCGTGGCCTTTAGCGTCGGTGGGCCGATTGTGAAAGCCACCGTGCAGTAGGCGACCGCCGCTAGCGATATTCCAGAACAGCAGGCCGAGTATCTACCGGCAGGCCCAAAGCAACCAGGATGGCTCGCGCAACCGACAGGCCGAAGAGCTGTGCAAACGGCGTCTCGCGGCGATATTCGATCACCCGCGGCTCGCCGCTGATCCCGCCCAAGGCAGCCGCCTTATCCACCGCGTCCTCAAAGTAGCCCAGTTGATCAACCAGTTTGAGCTTGAGCGCCTGCCGGCCGGTGTAAATCCGGCCATCGGCCAGCTTCTTCACCTCTTCGACCGTCATCTTGCGGCCGTTGGCCACAAGCGTGACGAAGTGCTCATACACTTCGTCAATCACTGCTTGCCAGAGGGCGCGGTCTTCCTCGGTGAACGGCGAGGTGGGGTTGCCGAAGTCCTTAAACTCGCCGGACTTGATGATGGTGCTCTTTAGACCGAGCTTCTCGTATAGCCCTTCGATGTTGGTGAATTCGCTGATCACGCCGATGCTGCCGGTGAGCGTATCGGGGTGAGCGACGATGTGATCGGCGGCCATGCTGACGTAATATCCACCAGAGGTTGCGATGGCGCCCATCTGCACCACGACTGGCTTGCTGGCTTTCTTGAGCGCATGGTAAATCTCGTCGCTGCCGATCACGCTGCCGCCGGGGGAATCCACTTTTAACAAGATCGCCTTCACATCGCTGTTCTCCGCTGCGGCCTTGACCAGGCGCGCGATCTCGGCTGAGGCAGCCACGGCTGTCGTGCCGACTAAGTCGAAGTCGGACACCTCGCCGCTGACGATCGGGCCGTTGACGCTGATGACGGCCACGGCCGGGCCGGTGAGCGGGCCGGAAAGATGGCGCGCCCTGATCGGCCCAGCGCCGGCGACGATCTCAGGGCTGGACCCTGCGCTGCCCAGCGACGCGCCCAGGCCAACCACCGTGGTTGCGATCAGGCACACGCACAAGAAGATCGGCAAGAAGGCGCCGACGAGGACGCCGATGATCGCCCACATCGCCGAGCGACCATCGCTTGTTGCTCTCTGTTCGGTCATTGCTCACACCTCCTGAGCGGACGATGACCAGTGTATCTTAGATTCATGAGGAAGGCGGTGTATATCTACTAGGAGCGATGCAAATGAAGGCTGCTGGACGATGAGAGCGCGTCTCTGCGCGAGCTCACCTGGATCTGTCCTCTGCTGCAAACGTGCCCAAGGGGCGTTGGGTGAAATTCCGTGGGTAAAGGCGTTTTGCCCCTGCGAGCGCGTCTTTCGGAGAGATATGCCGGTAGAGATTCCGGCGC
>DAOTYZ010000126.1:0-3649 GCA_034434555.1 Candidatus Roseilinea sp. | reverse complement strand
GAGTGCGACCCTAGACCCTTCGCCTCGCTAGCATGATAGATACGCCCCTTTACCCTCCCACAGGCTGCGCAGCCTGCGGGAGCTAGACCAATGCATCTCCAGAGATAGCTTTGCCTCTGTTGGTAAACACCCCTTGCTCATGATGCTGGTATCATGCGCAGCATGGAGGTGAGGCGCGACATGCACGTGGTCCATCGCTGAGCAAACGCCTGCATCGGCGCACGTGCTGCGTCGTCTGGATCGCTGCGTCGCCCCTCGCCTGGCTCCACCGCACGCCGACCCCGCCACTGAGACGCTCATTCCTCCGCTGGGTCACCGGACAGGTTCAGGTGAAGGGCGACAGCCGCTGGCCTCGACCTGTTCATATTTAAGGAGGAAGAAGCGATGTCCGTTAAACCTAAACTTGCGCTCGTCAGCTTAGCATTCGCCTTGGCGGCCTGCGCTGCGCCGCCGCCCGCCGCTCAGCCGGCCGCGCCGGCTCAATCCCCGGCCAGGCCCTTCGTCATCTCCGCAATTCCCGACCAAGACCCTGAGCGGCTCAACCGCCTATACGGCAAGCTCTCCGATTACCTAAAGTCCGAACTGGGCGTTGAAGTGGTGTACAGACCGGTGACTGACTACGCCGCCGTTGTGAACGCTTTCAGGACCGGTGACGTGGACATGGCCTGGTTCGGCGGGCTGACCGGCGTGCAGGCCCGTCTGCAAGTGGACGGCGCTCAGGCCATCCTTCAGCGCGACATTGACGAGAAGTTCCGCAGCGTATTCATCGCCAACGTCTCCGCCGGCATCCAGCCCTTTGAGGACATCAGCGGTCTGCAGGCGCTCAAAGGGCGCACCTTCACCTTTGGCAGCGAGTCATCTACCTCTGGCCGGCTGATGCCGCAGTTCTTCATGCGCCAAGCCGGCCTCTCGCTCTCTGATCTCAGGGGCGAGCCGGGCTTCTCCGGTTCACACGACAAGACGATCAAGCTGGTGGAGGCCGGCTCGTATGAGGTTGGCGCGCTGAACGAGCAAGTCTGGGAGGCGCGCGTCAAGGGCGGCGAGGTGGACACCAGCAAGGTCATCGTGATCTGGCGCACCCCGCCTTACTATGACTATCACTGGGTCGTGCGCCCAGATGTGGAGCAGAAATTCGGCGCCGGCTTCATCGAGCGCATTAAGCGGGCGTTCATGGCGCTCGACGCGACCAACCCAGCCCACAAAGAGATCCTCGACCTCTTCGGCGCGCCGAAGTTCATCGAGACGAAGAACGAGAACTACGCCGATATCGAGGCGATCGGCCGCGAAATCGGGAAGATCAAGTAGCGCGCTGGCGCACGCTTGCGCGCGCCATTCGCCGAGATGCCCAAACCGGTCTTTGAGCTAAGGGGGGTGACGGTGCGCTACGGCGCGTTCGCAGCGCTCAGCAAGGTCTCGCTGCGGATCGAAGCCGGCGAGCGCGTGGCGTTGATCGGCCCCAGCGGCGCGGGCAAGAGCACATTGCTCAGCCTGCTGAACGGCTCGCTGGCCCCAGCTGAGGGCGAGGTGCGCTTGTTGGGGCAGGACCCGACCCGGCTCTCGACGCGCGCGCTGCGCCGACTGCAACGACAGATCGGCACGGTTTACCAACAATTCCACCTCGTGCCCAACCTGAGCGTCATCCACAACGTCAACGCCGGCCATCTGGGGCGCTGGTCGCTGCTTCAAGCGGTGGTCTCGCTCATCGTGCCGCTGGAGCGCTCCCGGGCTGCGCGTGCGCTGGCCGAGGTAGGGATCGCCGACAAGCTCTACGCGCGCACTGACACCCTCTCCGGTGGCCAGCAACAGCGCGTGGCCATTGCGCGCGTGCTGGTTCAGGACCCCGTGGCGATCCTCGCCGACGAGCCGATCTCCAGCGTTGACCCCGAGCGCAGCCGCGAGATCATGACGCTGCTGCGCGAGCTGTGCGATCGGTTCGACAAGACGCTGGTGGTCAGCCTGCACGCGATCGAGTATGCGTATAGCCACTGCGAGCGCATGATCGGCCTGCGGGCCGGCCAGGTGGTTTTTGATCTGCCCGCGGCCCAGGTCTCGCCGCAGATGGTCGAGGCCCTTTACCGCATCCGCGACGTGGACGTATGAGTGTGCCCTCTGCCGCGCAGCGCGCGCTCCCGTTGCCGGAGGCATTCTCGCCGTGGCGCAGCTTGCTGCGCGGTGCACGGTTGGTCGCGCTGCTCACCCTGCTCGCAGTCGCCTGGGCGGCGACCCAAACGGGGGTGTTTCGTGGCGATCTGATCAACGCGGGGGGCTGGGCGCTGGTTCAACAGTTCTTCGCCGCCGCGCTACGCCCAGAACTCAGCCCCACCTTTCTGCGCCTGACGTTGGAATCCACGCTGGTCACGTTCGCGTATGCCGTCTGTGGGCTGGCGCTCAGCTTGGTGATCGGCTTGGCCGGCGGCGTGCTCTCATCGGAGGTCTGGTGGCTGGTGCATCAGCGACCGTTCGTCGCTCGCCCTGGCTCGCCTTGGCTGATCGCGCGCGGCGCGCTGGCGTTGCCGCGCGCCATCCATGAAGTGCTGTGGGGTCTCTTCCTGGTCAGGATTTTGGGCTTGGATCCGCTGGTGGCCATCCTGGCGCTGGGCATCCCCTTTGGTGCGATCACGGCCAAAGTGTTCTCCGAGATTTTGGACGAGACGCCGCGCGATGCATTGCGCGCGCTGCTGAACAGCGGCGCGCCGCCCAGCCACGCGCTGCTGTATGGGCTGTTGCCGCGCGCCCTTCCCAACCTGCTCTCGTATACGTTCTATCGCCTGGAGTGCGCGATCCGCTCAGCGACCGTGCTCGGCGTGATCGGCGCCGGCGGGCTGGGTTACCAAGTTCTGCTCAGCCTGCAATCGCTGCGCTATGGCGAAATGTGGACGTTGATCGCGGCGCTGGTGTTGCTAAGCGGGATGACCGACTGGCTCAGCGCGCGCGTGCGACAGGTCCTGGGCGCGCCGGCCCGTCTGGAGGTTAACCTAGCACCTGGCTGCGAAGCTCAGGCTGCTCAACTGACCCGCGCCACGCCGTCCTCGCGCGGATTGCTGGCCCTGCTGGGGCTGGCCGTTTTGATCGTGCCGCTCGCGCTGGTTTATCTTCAGCCGGATTTTGGCCGGCTGGTCTCGCCGCGCACCCAGGCGCTCCTCGGTCAGATGCTGGCCGAGATGTTCCCGCCTGACCTATCGGGTGATCAGATCGCCCGCCTGTTTCAGCTCTCATTGCAGACGCTGGCCATGTCCATCGTCGCCATGGCCATCGCCGGACTATTGGGCTTGGCTTTGGCACACCCGGCGGCGCGACGAGAACGCGGCCCGCGCTGGCCCTATTGGCTGACGCGCGGGGGGCTGCTCGTCCTGCGCGCCGTTCCCGCGCCGGTGTGGGCGCTGCTGTTTCTCTTCGTGATGTTCCCAGGGCCTTTGCCGGGCGCGCTGGCCCTGGCCGTTCATAACCTGGGCATCTTGGGCCGCCTGATCGCCGAAGCGGTGGAGAACGTTGACCAGCGACCAACGCGCGCGTTACAGCACGCCGGCGCACCACCCCTCCACGCTTTCTTCTATAGCACCTTGCCGATGACCATCCCGCAGTCGCTCGCTTACATCTTCTATCGGTGGGAAATCTGCGCCCGAGAGACGGTGATCGTCGGCTTCGTGGG
>DAOTYZ010000125.1:0-5526 GCA_034434555.1 Candidatus Roseilinea sp. | reverse complement strand
CGCGAAGGGCTGGCCTGGGTCACCGACCTCACCAGCGGTCGGCCGCTGGCCGGCGTCGGCGTCTCGTTCCGCGACCAGACGTTTCAGGAGATCGCCACGGCCCAGACCGGCAGCGATGAGCAAGCCGGCCAGGCTTTCGTCGTCTTCCCAGAGAGCTACCGACCCTACAACCCGCTCTACGCGGTGGTTGGCGCGCCGGGCAACGCCGGCCCGTTCGGCATCGCCTGGAGCGAGATGGCCTTCGGGATCAGGGTCTATGACTTCGATCTGCCCGGGCGCTACGAGGCCGAACCACACTTTGCCTATTTGATCACCGACCGGCCGATCTACCGACCTGGCCAGATGGTGTTCTACAAGGGCCTGGTCCGGCGCGATGACGACGCGCGCTATCGCCTGCCGACTGACCTATCGCAGGTCAATCTGGCGATTTACAACAGCCAGGGGCAGCAAGTGCTCAGCACCACCGTCGCGCTGGACGCCAACGGCGGGTTCAACGGCCAGTTCGCCCTGGACAACAGCGCGCCGACGGGTTACTACTATCTCCAGGTGTGTATCCCCAAGCCCAGCGTTCTCGCCAATGAACCTTTGTGTAGCTACTACGGCGTCTCGTTCCTCGTCGCTGCCTATCGCGCGCCGGAGTTTGAGGTCACTGTGGCGCTGGATAAGGCCGACTATCGCGAGGGTGAGACGATCAACGCCACGGCGGAGGCCAGCTACTTCTTCGGCGGAAAAGCCGCGGGCGCCAGGGTGCAGTGGGCCTTATTGGCAGAAGATTACCGCTTCGACCGCTACAACGGCCCAGGGCGCTACACCTTCGACAACGATGACGGGGTATCGCGCTTCGCTGGTTTCGGGGAGCTGATCGCCAATGGCGAGGGGGTCATTGACGGGCAAGGCCGCTTCACCGTCCGTCTGCCGGCTGACCTGAGCAAGCGCAGGGGCAGCGCGCGCTTCACCCTAGAGGTCAGCGTCACAGACCTCAACGACCAAAGCGTCTCGGCCCGCGCCAGCGCCGTCGTCCACAAGGGCCGCTACTACTTCGGCATCGCGCCGCGCGGATATGTCTATGGGGCGGGAGAGGAAGTCGTCGCCGATGTGATCGCTGTGGACTGGTCTGGCCAGCCTCAACCGAACGTGCCGTTGACGGTCTCGTTTAACCGCCGGCAATGGTTCACCGTCCTGGAACAGGACGCCTTCGGTTCGCTCTTCTACACCTCCGTCCCCAGCGACACCGAAGTGCTCTCGCTCACCCTGACCAGCGACGCGGAGGGCAAGGCCGTCGCCGGCTTCAAGGTGCAAGAGGGCGGGGAATACCGCCTCGTCGTCAGCAGCGCCGATGGCCTGCCGGCGGGCGATTCGGTCTTCGTCTCCGAATCCGGCGCCTACGTCACTTGGCGGGTGGAGAACAACGACCGCATCGCGCTCAAGGCCGACAAGACCAGCTATCGCGTCGGCGAGACGGCCCGCGTGCTGGTGCCCTCGCCCTTCCAGGGCGCGACCAGCGCCCTGCTCACCATCGAGCGCGGCAATTTCATCCAGCGCAAGACGCTCACCTTGCGCAGCAACAGCGAGGTGCTGGAGATCCCGATCGAGCCCAGCTTCGCGCCCAACGTATATGTGTCGGTGCTGTTGGTGAAGGGCGTGGATGGCACCAACCCCGTGCCGGCCTATCGCCTGGGCTATACCACTTTTAGCGTCGCCCCAGAGCAGTTCGCCTTAAACGTCACTATCACGCCCGACCGCGCCCAGTACGCGCCCGGCGATACGGCCACTTACGAACTTCGCGTCACGGACAGCGCCGGCAACCCCGTCCAAGCTGAGTTGGCGCTCTCGCTGGCCGACAAGGCCGTGCTCAGCCTGGCCGAGCCGAACAGCGCGCCGATTTTGCAAGCGTTCTACGGCGAGCGGCCGCTCGGCGTGCGCAGCGCGGACACGCTCAACGTCAACGTGGACCGCATCACGCGCGTCCTGGCAGAACAGGCCGAGGCCAAGGGCGGCGGGGGCGGAGGCGAACGCTTTGTCAGCGCGGTGCTCACCCGCCAGAACTTCAGAGACACCGCCTATTGGAACGCCGTCCTCCAGACCGATGCCCAGGGGCGCGCGCAAGTGCAGGTGACCCTGCCCGATAACCTCACCACCTGGACGATGACCGCCTGGGCCATCACCCCCGACACGCGCGTTGGCCAGGCAACCCGCGAAGTCGTCTCCACCAAGCCGCTGCTGGTGCGGCCGGTCACGCCGCGCTTCTTCGTCGTCGGCGATACCGCAACGCTCGGCGCGGTGGTGAACAACAACGCCACCAGCGACCTGGAGGCGCGCGTGTCGCTGGCCTCCACCCACCTCACCCTGCTGAGCGGCAACGCCGTTCAACAGGTGCGCGTGAAGGCAGGCGGAACCGCTCGGGTAGATTGGACCGTGGTTGTGCAGGACGGGCCAGCCGCGGAGATCACCATGACGGTGGTCGGCGGCGGCCTCCAAGACAGCGTCCGACCCAGCCTGGTCAGCGCGCCCAACGGCGGCATCCCCATCCTGCGCTACGCAGCGCCGGAGGTGGTCGCTACGGCGGGAGACGTGGACGCCCCAGGGCGCAAGCTCGAACTCGTCGCCCTACCCCCTCGCTTGAACACCGGCCAGGGTGAGCTGATGGTGCGGGTGGACACCGGCCTGGGCGCAGCCGCAGCCGGCGGCGTTCGCGCGATCGAGGAAACGCCCTACGAGAGCAACGACTGGGCCGCCTCGCGTTTGATCGTCAACCTGACGCTGGCGCGCTTCGGCAATATAACGGCCACCGCCCAGACCGAAGTTGTCGAGAGGACGATCCAGCGGTTCTACAGCCAGCAGCGCAGCGACGGCGGCTGGAGCTGGTGGGATGGCGACGCCAGCGACCCGTTTATCAGCGCGCATGTGGTCCTCGCCCTCACGCGCGCCAAGCAGGCCGGCTTCTCCGTTGACCGCAGCGTGCTCGACCGCGCTCATAATTACCTCAACGAACAGCTCAAGCCGGCCAGCGCGCTGAACAGCGCCAGCGAAGCCAACCGCCAGGCTTACATCCTCTTCGTCCAAGCAGAGGCCGGGCGGGCGGATGGCGGCCGGCTCGGCGCGCTCTTCGAGCAGCGCGCCAAGCTGGGACATTACGGACGTGCGCTGCTCGCGATGGCGCTGGCCGCGCTCGACAAGCAAGATGCGCGCATCAAGACCCTGCTGGCCGACCTCCAATCGGCGGCCATCACCAGCGCCACCGGCCTCAATTGGCAGGAGCGTGAGCGCGACTGGGCCAACGCCTCCACCGACGCGCGCAGCACGGCGATCATCCTGACCGCCCTGGCCCGCCTCGACCCACAAAACGCGCTCATCCCTGGGATCGTCCGCTGGCTGATGGCCGCGCGGTTGACATCGCCATGTGGCTGTTACTGGACCACTACCCAAGAGAGCGAATGGGCGATCAGCGCGCTTGGGGAGTGGGTTGCCGCCACCGGCGAGCGGCGCAGCAACTTCGACTGGCGCGTGACGCTGAATGACCGAAGCGTGCTGAACGGGCGCGCGACCCCACAAGGCGAGTCCGCTGAGTTGAAGGTCGCCCTGGCCAACTTGCTGCGCGATCAGGCCAACGAGCTGGGCTTTGAACGCGGCGCCGGCGAGGGCCGGCTCTACTACACCGCTCACCTGCGGGCCTACCTGCCCGCAGAATCCGCGCCGGCGGTCAACCGTGGCATCGTGATTGCCCGAAAGTATGAGCCGGCGGACTGCACGCCGACGCCTGAGAAGCCCTGTCCGGCAATCAACAGCGCCAAGATAGGTCAGAACGTGCGCGTGCGATTGACCATCGTCGCCCCCAACGACCTCTATTACGTGCGCGTCGTTGACCACCTGCCCGCCGGCGCCGAAGCCGTGGACAGGTCGCTCAAGACCAGCCAGACCTCAATCACCGCCCAGCGCCGGCCAACTTTTGGCGGGGCGGATGGATGGGGATGGTGGTACTTCGCCCATAGCGAGATATACGACGACCGGGTTGCGGCGTTCGCCAGCTACCTACCTGCAGGCAGCTACGAATACACATACATCATGCGGCCGAGCATCGCCGGCCAGTTCAGGGCGATGCCGGCATCCGCGGAGCAGAGCTACTTCCCGGAGGTGTTTGGGCGCAGCGAGGGCGCGCTGTTCACGATCGAACGCTGAGGATCGTGCGCAGGCGACGCACGGAATGGGTCGCTGTAGCGAGGGTCGGTGATAAACGATTCATCCGTCAGGCTCTCCAAGAAAGCCAGCAAGTCGCGGCGCTCCTGGTCGGTGAGCCTGAAACCGGAGACTAAGCCGCTTTTGAGCGGGCTGAGCCGGCCATCGCCGGCGTATGGCCCGCGCGCGATCCGCCGGCCGCCGCGCTCGTAGAAGCGGATCACCTCCTCCAGCGTGGCGATGCTGCCGTCGTGCATGTACGGCGCGGTCAGCGCCACGTTGCGCAGCGTCGGTGGCCGGAAGCGGCCCATGTCCAGCGGGTCGTTCGTGACTTCCTTTACCCCTTCATTGTCAGGCGGATAGGCGCCTTTGCCGTCAATGTTGTATAGGCCGGTGTTGAAGAACGGGCGCTCGATGAAGGCTGCGCCGGAGAAGGTGGTCGAGGCGCTTAGGTTAAAGCCAGTGTGACAATGATGGCACTCTAGCGCCTCTGAGAAGAACAAGCGCATGCCGCGCAATGCCGACGGGCTGAGTGCGCGCTCGTCGCCAGCTAAATATCGGTCGTAGGGTGAGTTGAACGAGATCAACCCACGCGTGAAGGTCGCCAGGGCATAGACGATGTTCTTCCACGTGATCGGGTCGCGCTCGCCAGGAAAGGCTGCCGCGAACATCTGCCGATAGCGCGCATCGGCCCGCAGCCGGTCGAGCACGAGCTGCTCCTTGCCGACGACGCCCATCTCCACAGGGAACTCGCCAAACAGCGGAACCAGGATCTGTTGCTCCAGCTCGGTGAGCAGCGGGTTGGCCCACGTGAACGTGGCGTTCCAGGCCACGTTGGTCAGCGACTGCGCGTTGCGCGGGTGCTCCTCGCCGGTGCTGCCGATGCTCCGCGGCCGGCCATCGGTGAAGGCGCGCTGCTGCTGGTGACACGACGCGCACGCCTGCGTCCCGTTGCCGGAGAGCCGTTTGTCGTAGAACAGGTAGCGGCCCAGTTCAAACTTCTCCGGCGTCATCGGGTTGGCTGCCGGCACGGGAGGCGGCGGCACGCCGGGCAGCAGGTGCCAGGTCCATGGGCGGGCGGAGGCGCTGGCCGGCTGAGGCGAGAGCACCATCACGGTGCCGGTCGTGACACACCCCACCGCCAGCGCGATGAACAGGCCACGCCAGGTCAGGGCGCAGCGTGCTGCGCCTCGCAGCAAACAGTCAGAACGCGTAGATGATCTCATCGGCGATCTCCTCGGCGGACATGCCAAGGGGAAAGCAAGCGACCCAGCGCCCTTGGCGGTCGAGATAAACGAGATAAGGGACAAGCGGCAACGTTGGGTGGCCCGCAGCGCCGCGTGGTTGGATGAT
>DAOTYZ010000124.1:0-8675 GCA_034434555.1 Candidatus Roseilinea sp. | reverse complement strand
AACCTGGAGGGTGGCCACATCCTGCTCGGCGTTGAAGACGATGGCACAGTCACCGGCCTCCAGCGCGAGCCAAAGCAGTGTGAGGAGTGGGTGATGGAGGTCGCGCGCGCCCACCTGCGGCCGGATGCCATCCCGTTCTGGGAGACGATCGAGTGGGAGGGGGCAAGATCATCGGCGTGATCACCCTGCCGGCTGATGCCCTGGATAAACCCTACAAGGCCAAGCGCGGCTCGGCCTGGGTCACGCAGGTGCGCATGGGCAGCACCACCCGCGACGCCACCCATGAAGAGGAAGCGCGGCTCTATATGCAGTCCGGACGGCTGCCCTATGACCGCAAGGCGGTGCCTGGGGCCGGGCTGGACGACCTCGATATGCGCCGCTTGGTGAACTACTTTCGCGACGTCCGCCGGCAGGATTGCCCCGAACCGCGAGACCGGCAGGGGTGGGAACAATTGCTCGTCAATACCGACTTGATGATGGTAGAAGGCCAAGGGCGGGTGATACCCAGCGTGGGCGGGCTTCTGCTCTTCGGCACACGACCGAAGAGATACCTGCCCCAGGCCGGGATCAACGCCGCTGCTTATCCTGGCGCGCAGAAGGACTACGCCGCGCGCGCCAGGCAGGTCATCACTGGCCCGTTGGTGTCGTTATTCGCAGCCGCTCAGACCAGCGCCTATCCCTATATGCCAATCACTTTCTCGGAATCCAGCCAGGCCGTGGAGGCCGGCGTCATCGAACAAGCCCTCGACTTCGTCTGGCGCAACATCGAGATCAAGGCGTGGATCGCCAACGACGGCAGGCGCATGGAGCGCTGGGACTATCCCCTCGAAGCCGTGCGCGAGGCGATCGTCAACGCGGTGGCCCATCGCGACTACACGATCGCCGTGATGGATATCGAGCTATCTATATATGCCGATCGGATGGAGGTCATCTCGCCCAGCCGGCTGCCGAATACCGTCACGGTGGCGAAGATGCGGGCCGGCTATCGCGCTTCGCGCAACGAGCTGATCAAGGAGGTGCTGCGCGACTACCGCTATGTCGAAGCGACCGGGCTGGGCGTCCCGCGCAAGATCATCGCCGGCATGCGGGCGCACAACGGCAGCGAGCCAGACCTGATCGAGGAAGAGGAGCGCTTCATCGTGCGCCTATGGAAGGGCTAGATATGATCATTCCCTTCCCCACGCCGATTTTTCGCTTCTTCCACGTGGATAACCTGGCAACCATCCTAAAGCGCGGCGCGCTCCATGCGCCCAACTACGCGCCCCAGGATGGTCACCCCTACAAGACGATTCACAACCCCGACATTCAGAAAAAACGAGCGCGCAGATCCATCCCTTGCGGGCCGGGAGGTGTTATCCACGACTACGTCGCGTTCTACTTTGGACCGCGCTCGCCCATGCTCTTTCAATTGCACACGGGCCAAGTGCCGGGATACTCAGAAGGCCAGGAACCGTTGATCTACGTTTTCACTACGGCTCAAGCAGTAGTGGCGAGCGGCGCTGGGTTTGTATTCTCCGATGGACATGGCGCTGCCAACTTCACGCAATGGTTTGACGATCTTGCAGATTTGGATAAAGTGGACTGGCTGATAGTCTACACAAAGCTTTGGAAAGACACGCTCGATGACATGGATCGCCAACGCCGCAAGCAGGCGGAGTTTCTGATTCACCGCCAATGCGACTGGCATCTGATTAAAGGAATCGGCGTGTTGAATAGGCGCATGCAGCACGAAGTGACGCGCATTCTGCGTGGCTTTCCAAAGGAGGCAGCGCGACCGGTGCAAATTCGTCCTGAGTGGTATTACTAGCGATCATGATATGGGTGACCCAGGGCAACATCGTTGAAGCAGATGCGGAGGCGCTGGTCAACACGGTGAATTGTGAGGGCGTAATGGGCAAAGGCATCGCCCTGCAGTTCAAGAAGGCCTTTCCGGAGAACGCCGTGGCTTATGCGCGGGCCTGTCGCATCGGCGAAGTGCAGCCCGGCCGCATGTTCGTCTTTGCCACCGGCGCGATGACCAACCCCAAGTACATTATTAACTTTCCCACTAAGCGCAGGTGGCGCGAGAAATCGCGCATGGAAGACATCGAAGCTGGGCTGGTTGACCTGGTTGATGTGCTGCGCCGGCTGAACGTCTCCTCAGTCGCCATCCCGCCGCTGGGATGCGGGTTGGGCGGTTTGAACTGGGATGAGGTGCGCCCGCGCATCGAACAAGCTTTGGCCGCCTTGCCGGAGGTTCGCGTCATCCTCTTTGAACCGGCTGGCGCACCCGATGCACACCAAATGCCGGTTCGCACGAAGCGGCCGGACTTGACGCCGGCGCGTGCGCTGCTCCTCCGGCTGATGCAGCAGTATAGCGAGATGGCTTACCGACTAACGCTGCTGGAGATTCAGAAGTTGGCTTACTTCCTTCAGGAAGCTGGGCAGCCCCTGCGGCTTCGCTACGTCGCGCATCTCTACGGGCCTTATGCTCACAACCTGAACAAAGTGCTGGAAGTGCTCGATGGCCACTTCATCCGTGGCTATGGAGATAGCCAAAAGCCGGATGCAGAGATCGCGCTGCTGCCCGGCGCCGCCGAGGAGGCTGAGCGGCTGCTGATGGACGATAGAAAGGCGCTCAAGCGGCTACAGCGCGTCGCTGACCTGATAGAAGGATTTGAGACCCCTTACGGGATGGAGCTGCTGTCTTCCGTTCACTGGGTCGCGCGACACAACACGCCGCCCGCCCAGAACGCGGATGACGCAATCAGAGCGGTCGCGCGCTGGAACCCGCGCAAACAGGCGATGTTTAAGCCAGACCACATTCGCATCGCCTGGGATCGGCTGAAAGAACAAGGCTGGCTCACGCGCGGCGCGAAGGCAGGCTGATAATCAGACGGCACAAGCTGGCGTGCCCCTCGACACACGTAGCTCGCCGCGATAGCCAAATAGCCGGCCAAGCAGCGGATGGCTGACCGTGACCGCGGTGTAGATGCGGTCGTCGTCCAGGGCGCGCTCCTCGGCCAGGCTGTAGATGTGCAGAAGGCGCGGCAAAGGCACATAGCGCCCGCCGCGGATGAGATATTGCGGGCCGGCAGTGACCTGGACCAACACCCGCCCCGCATCGCGCACCGTCAAGGCAAGCGTCAGGCCGATGTTGGCCGGGCGGTTGAAGGTGTCGAGGACGCGCGCCGGCTGGCCGGCGCGGTCTGGCCGGGTAAGGGTATAGCTGGTGACGGTGCGGCCCGGATAGAGAAACTCGCGCTGCCATTCGTAGCAGACCTGGCCGGCGTCCATCACGCCTCGATTGAGCACGCGCACGGGCACGCGCTCGGCGGGAATAGGCATGAATGCGGCCAATGCACGCGCCCACGGAAAGCGATTCCACGCTTCCATCGCCCCTTCAACGATCACTTCCTGATCAGGCGCGAGGTCGTAGTGGCGCTGGAGCACGGGCGCCAGTTGCTCAAAGTCGTCGCCGAGGGCTGTCCGAAACAGGCTGTTCATGTGTTATCCGCGCGGGCCGAAGATCGCCCGCCCGATGCGAACCATGGTCGCGCCTTCGGCGATCGCGGCCTCGAAGTCATCCGTCATGCCCATCGAGAGGTGGGCGAGCGGGAGGTCCGGAAGCCGCGCGCGCAGCGCATCGCGCAAGGCGCGCAGGCTGGCGAAGACCGGCCGCGCCTGGTCGGGGTGCACAACGATGGGCGCCATCGTCATCAGGCCGAGGATGCGCAGATGCGGCAAGGCGGCGATCTGCGCCACCTGCCGGACGAAGCCCTCCAAGCAGTCGCGGTTGCCCTCCCAGCCGTGCAGAGGAAAGCCCTGCTTCGTCGCTTCGCCGCTCACGTTACACTCCAGCAGGATCGCTTGCGCCCGGCCATTGGCGGCGCAGCGCGCGCTGAGCTTCTCGGCCAGCCTGACGGAGTCCACCGAGTGAATGAGGGCGAAAGCGCCGGCGGCGTCGCGCGCCTTGCGCGATTGCAGATGGCCGACCAGATGCCAGCGCAGTGGTTGATCCACCGGCTGGGCCACCTGCGCGATCCTGGGCAGCGCGTCTTCCACGCGGTTCTCGCCGAAGTCGCGCTGGCCGGCGGCAACCGCCTCCAGGATCGCCCCCAACGGGGCAGTCTTCGAGACGGCGACCAGCGTCACCTCGGATGGGTCACGGTTGGCGCGCAAACAGGCCTCGGCGATGCGTTCGCGCACCTCGGCCAGCGCGCGCGGTATGTCCAACATGGGCTACTGGATGCCGGGGATGGGTTGGCGATAGACCGTCGTCGGCGTGGATTGGCCGACCGCCATCATCATGACGAAGTTGATGTTCACGTGCGGCGGGCGCGTGGCGCAGAACAGCACCGCCTCGGCCACGTCCTCCGGCGTCATCGGCTTCACCCCTTCGTATACCTTCTTGGCGCGCTCGACATCGCCGCGAAAGCGCACGATGCTGAACTCGGTCTCCACCAGGCCGGGATCCACCGAGGAGACGCGGATGGGCGTGCCGAGGAGGTCTTGCTTTAGGCTCTCGGTGAGCGATTTGATGGCCGCTTTGGAGAGGCAATACACCGCGCCGTTTTGGTAGGCGTAATGGCCGGCGACGGAGCCGATGTTGATGATGTGGCCGCGCTGGCGCGCGATCATCCCCGGCAGGATGGTGCGGGTGACGTAGAGCACGCCCTTGATGTTGGTGTTGATCATCTCCTCCCAATCGTCTATGTCGCCCTCGTATAGCTTGTTCAGCCCACGACTGAGGCCGGCGTTATTGACCAGGACGTCAATCTCGCAAAAGCCCGCCGGCAGGCCGGCGATGGCCGCCTGAACGGCCGCGCGGTCGGTGACGTCGAGTTGGATGAGGTGGGCGGGGACGGGCAAGCTCGCGGCCAGCGCTTCCAATCGGTCGTGGCGCCGCGCGCTGAGCACCAACCTCGCCCCCTGTTCAGCGAAGGCCCTTGCACAGGCAGCGCCGATGCCGCTGCTCGCGCCGGTGATGAAGACCACTTTGTCTTGTAAACGCATCATGCCCGCTAGTGTATTCAGGTTCGGCGAATCACGCAGACCACCTTGCCCTGAATCTGGGCGTGGCGCGCGTCCACGTAGAACGGCTTCATGTTGGGGTTCTCTGGCTTAAGCTTCAGGCGCAGCCCGCCCTTCTCACGATACACCCGTTTTAAGGTGGACTCGTTGCGGTCGGTGAGGAAGATGGCGGCCAGGTCGCCGTTGTTGACCTCGGTGGTGCGGCGCATGATCACGATGTCGCCGTCGTTGATCAGCGCGTCAATCATGGAATCGCCCTTCACTTCCAGCGCATATAGGCCATCGCCGTTGCCCACCAGGCTGCGCGCGATCGGGATGGTGTTCTCTACATCGGCCAGCGCGTCTGGGTCTGGCGTGGGCGCCGGCTCGCTGGCCACGATCTGCCCGACGATCGGCACGCTGACCACGTCTTGCGCCGAAGCGGGGGAACGGGCGGGCACCACGCCGCGCGAGCGACGCTCGTAGCGATTCACAAGGTGCGCCTTCTCCAACGCCTTCAAGTGATAACTCACCATGGATGTGGAGCTGATGCCGGCCCCTTTTTGGATTTCGCGGATCGTGGGGGGCAGGTCATGCTTGGCCATGTATTGCGAGATAAAGGTCAGGATCCGCTGTTGCGGTTCGGTCAACTCGTCAGGTGCCACGCGGCGCATACGCTTCCTCCCGGCTGGGCGCTGAGATGCGAACTTTTGTTCTATAGCCAGGCGGATCATACGCGAACATTCGTTCTACGTCAAGGTGGGGTTGAGTGGGTCAGGCGTTTGGCGCTACTCGCTGGCGCTTATCTTGAATCAATACGTGGTCGTCTTGCGCGGCTTGGCGCTTGCGACTGGGCTGTGCTTGGCCGAGGGCCAGCTGTTGGCGGAGGTCTTCACGCGCATCCCGGATCATGCGGTGGTGCAGGTGGTGAGGTGGTGGGGGTAATTTAAGGTTATCCACAAAGAGATATAAACTATCTATTAACACCTTTCATTGTAAGCTCAGCGTGTTTAGTCAATGGTACACTTTTAATTTTAACAACAACTCGTTCTCCAATTTTTAGAGAACGAGTTGCATTCTTCTTACGCAACTGTCCATAAAACTTTCTGCCAAGACCGATATCGCACTTATAGAGATCACCAGCCACCTCAAATATCACAGCCTCTACATACAAGCCTGGCGATAAATCATTAATACTCGATAGTTTACTAACTGAAGTATCTTTTACAGCTTTTCGCTTAGCGCGCTCAACCGATACAATCTTCTGAGGATTTGATAGCGACGCTGATTCAGTCACATCAGTTGGTGTTGATAAAAGCTGCAAATCGGCTTCTTTGGATGTTTGAGAGTCGCTACAAGGCTTCGGATGGCGTGAGGGGTCACCACCAATAATGTGATGTGGGTCAGGGAGAACAGGCCGACGGCTGTATTCATTGACTACAAACCCGTCGTATTCCTCTGATCGCTCGATCTCCATATAGCGTGTCCAGTTCGGGTCAGGACCAGGGAATTCAAGCAACTTCAACAACGTTTGAATGCGTGGGAGAACAGTAAGTTTGTCTTCGCGTCCTATAATCGAGCGAGTGATATACCTCTCAAACTTGTTCTTGAAGTGGTCAACCGATGTCTTCTCTTCATCAAGTGATACCTTTTCTTCATCAAGCGCCCAATGATCATTCTCAAAGAGTCGTTGGTAACGACTTTCGCGCTTAGAGACACAAAACTCTTTAATACTTAATTGGACTGAGCCAAGACCCAACGGCTTGCCCATACCAAGTTTGTGGCAACAACCTGGTGGTAGTTCCAGCGCCCATAGCAGAGCACCTAATTCCTCATCCCTAAGGTTTTGAAAGTGTAGGTAGAAAGTAAACGACACACCTGGCCTTATGGGAATAAGGCCGGTTAACTGTTTTCTAAACTGATCAAGCAAGTCTTCACAGCCCTTCTTTTTACTCTCTCCATTGCGAAATTGCCAATCACTGTCAGCTAATATTTCCCCCTTCGACCAATAGAGTTTGCTACCTCGTATAACTGTCTCTTGGGGTGACGGAGTGTCATAGAAGGCAAGATCTTGAGGACAATCTGGCTCGTGTCCTCTCTCGGCGTCTTGTACTAGATAATGCTGGAAAGTTGTTGGTTTTGGGCTGCTTAAAATTCTTGGCGTGAACCAAGGGAACTTTGGGTTACAATTATGCTCAAGAGGTAGAGACGCATCTCTCATCGTTAGAGAGCAGATCCCATCCTCAACCTGTATGCGTCCAGCGTAGGCAGATAGTTGCCTCTGTTGTACTTTTGATGAGCGAACAAAGCCAAACATAGCCTCAGCCATATCAATTCTGCCGTTATCGCAATGATCATATGGAAGTAGATCGGCGGGTGACTTTAAGTATGGTAGCCGGAAGCATCGCGCGTGCCCGAAGAATATTAGCTTACCACTTCCGTCAGTTAGATAAAACACTGGTTGATTTTCGCGCAGTACGCCTCCTGGTCCCAGTAATTCTTCCTGAGCCTCAGACAGTTGCTCACGATAGCGGTTCACCAGGTCATAGGGCACTTCGATTGGCTGGGCCTCTAGATCTGGCTTGCCAAATACGTACTGATTCTTGCCAGTACCCTTCTCAGGATGCTTTTTCGATACTCGCAATCCAGGAGTTTTATCCGTAATAACAAGCACATATTGATTCCCTGGCTCAATCGCGCTAAACTCATAGCCAAACTTGCGAATCTTCCCTCCAGCAGCATTTACCTCGTAAGCATTTCTACATTCCTTCCAGCGACTGCCGCTTAGACGCTGGCGAAGGCTGCTTAAAGTTTCACCACGAGGTTGTTCACCCTCTGCGACTCTAATTACACCGAAAGGCCAGCCTTCGATGGGTTTCGCAGGGCGAATATACCAGTCTGAGCCGCTTTTCTCCATATAACCGGCTCTTACGCGCGACTGATCTATCTGCGCTTTATAGTGCCGACCAAGCGCGGTATTTTCGCCATCTGCCACTGCTCGGTAGACAATTGGTTCTTCACTTACTGGCTGTACTTTCGAGTAGGTGATAATTTCTATAATTGCCCTCAGCATGCCACGCAGTGTGCTGCCTGGCAACCTAGGATAATTATCACCTTGCGTGAAGAAACTCGCGCGGCGCTCCTTGGCATCCTGTGGCAACTGATAGAAGACATGCTCTGAATAGTTGCGAAAGTCCTCACTCAACATCATGCCACGCACATACATGGGCGTCTTTGTAACCAGTTCACACTTCACCCATCCGGTATTACCCTTGAACGTATCTAGTGGCACTATCGAGGAAGGAATGACCATCTCAGGCAACGGCACAAAGTTATACGGTGCACGAGCCCAAACATCAAAACTGCGATTTTTATGATCCTTCTTTCTTCCCGTTGTTTTCGTAGGTTTTGTCGGATTGTTGCGCGAACCTGTTGCCATGCTGATTACTGCTCCTTCTTGCCAGTCGCCAGCCTCACCAGCCGGCTGGCAACCACACGCGCGACATCCTCGCGCGCCAGATAGTGGCGCACAAGCAAGCAAGCGCGATTCCAGCTGCCTAGTGATCCATTTGCGTCAAACGGCAGCGCGATCGGCGGCGCGTGGCGCAGGCCCTGCGCGCCTTCCTCTAGCACGGCAAAGGTGACGCCGTTGACAACTTCGTGCTTGCCATGGTCGCCCCACA
>DAOTYZ010000123.1:0-16580 GCA_034434555.1 Candidatus Roseilinea sp. | reverse complement strand
CATCATAGGCCGGCAGGCGCGCGAAGTCGCTTGGCGCATACCAGATCAGCAGCAGGCGATACACGCCCGGCGGCGCATCCGGTGCAATGGCCAAAAGGTGGGTCAACGTCACCGGCTGGTTGATCGCCCACCGGCTGGGCAGGGGGCTGAGGTCCTGTTGGGCGATCTTGTTGGCCGCTTCGTCGAGTATCTGGAGCGAGATGTTCAAGTCGGCAGCGGGGCGTCGCTCAGGCAGCCAGATGGTGGTGACGGTGAGCAGCGCGCCCGGATGGAGCAACGTAGGGGTGAGCGCGTACTCTGACAAGGACAGCCCGTTGGCGTAACGCAAGAGCGGCGTGGCCTCGCCACGGGGCAGCAACCTCAGTTCGCCGAAGATCAGGCGGTCACCGCCGTCCTGGAGCGTCAGTCGCCGGCCGGTCTCATGGTCATAGAGGCCCACTGCCCAGCGCAGCCTTTGCGGGGCCGGCGCGAGCGATGGGATGCGCAAGGTGTAGCGGTCGCTCCAGCGCCGGCCAATGGGTTGCTCGGCCAGCGCCAGGTTGCCCTGGCCGGGATGCATATCGCGTTGGGCCACGATCACATCGTGCTCGTTAATCAGGTGGACGAAGACGCTGTAGTTCTCGGCCACAGTCTGGTTGAGCTGCCAGTTGGCGCGCAGCGTGGCCGATTCGCCGGGCCGCGCTTCGTCTGGCGCGATATCGGCCTCGAGGAGCTGAATTGCGTCGCCAAACTCGGCGTTGAGCGACAGCGGCAGGCGGCCGGCCCAGCCATCCGCCGGCGGCGCGTAGGCGGGGGCGATGAAGGCCAGCGGCGCGCTGAAGGCCAGGACCGCCATGCCCGCGCCGGCGCTGATCAGCACAAAGCGGTGAAGCGACCACCAGCCATAGGCCAAAGCGGCTGTGATGGCGGCGATGCACGGGAACATCAGCCGGCCCTGCGACGCAGGCGTGAGCGATGTCCAGCGCAGCAGGGCGACGAAGATCAAGATCACCCAGAAGGCGCACAGCAGCGCGCGGCGCAGCGCGTCGGGCGAGATTGCCTCGCCCCTGAGCAGCGCGCGCCCCGCCCGCCAAAGCAGGCCCAGGCCGGCCAGCGCCGCCAGCGCGTTCAGGCCATCGTAGATCCAGGGCGACATGATCACGTTCATCGCGCCGAACACGCCCCAGTACGCCCACACAAAGCCCTCGCGCTCGCTCCACAGTTGGGCCAGCGAAGCCGGCTGGTCGCGCCGGCCTACCACGTCCAGAAAGGCGTTCCAACCGAGCAGGTCGCCATAGAGCACCAGGTTGCGGACGAACCACCAGCCGCTGATCGCCAGCGTCACGGCGAGCATGACGACCGCGAAGCCGACCAAGCGCGTGACGAAGCAGCGCAGGTCTCGCTTGAAGGTCAGCAGCGCAGCCAGGCCGAACAGGCCGATCAATCCCAGGGCGCTGCTCTTGCTGAGCGCGCCCAGGCCGGCGATCAGGCCGGCGATGGCGGCATTGCGCGCCGTGAGCGCGCCGGTGCGCAGTAGCCGCAGCGCCCACCACAGCCCGATCGTGCTGAACAAGACGGCGGCGTTGTCGTTGTTCACCGAGCCGCTGATGAAGGCGAACATCGGCGTGCAGGCGACCAGCGCCGGCACGGCCAGCCGCAGCAGCGCCAGCGCGCCATCTGCCTGGTTGTCAGCGCGCGATGGGAACAGCTCACGGGCGAACAGATAGGCGAAGAACACCGTCGCAGTGCTCATCAAGATAGACGCCAGGCGCGCCATGCGCACAGCCAGCGCGGCCCCCTGCCAGGGCCACGCTTCCGCCGGCGTGTGCAAGACGACGTTCGCGTTGCCGTCCGGGGCCGGCACGCCCATGTCAGCATGAGGGTTCAGGCGGCGGATCTCGCGCCAGTTCGAGGCGTCAAAAGGCGCGCTCAGCGCTGCCGCGATCCAGTAATACAAGGGCGGCTGGCTGCCTTCCTGTCGCCAAGGGGCTTCGTCATCGCGCTGGCCGGCGCGCTGGATGGGCAAGCCGCCGCCGGTGGCGAAGTGCCAAACCATCGGGTAGTGCCACAGCTCATCCGAGGCTTCGAACAAGGGAGTGGCTACGCTATACAGCGCGAATAGCAAAAATGCCGCGGCAGTGATGGCGGCTGCTGCCGCGCGCTCAAGGCGAGCGCCCATCGGCTAGTTTGGCGCGACCTGCGCGTTCGTCGAGGTGACTTCGGTCGTCGGCTCTGATAATCGCTCGGCGCGATCGCGCTCCAGCTTGGCGATGCCGTTTGAGACCACGGCGAGGGTGTGGCTCAGCTCGTCGCGCAGCCGAATCAGCGTCTCCAGGGCATATGCATCGGCCTCGGCGCGCATGCGGTCTGCTTCGCGCCGCGCGCGTTCCTCGATGACTTGGGCGCGATTTTGGGCGATGGCGATGATCGCTTCATCGTCGGCCAGCCGGCTGGCTTCCTCGCGGGCCAACTCCTTAATGCGCTCTGCTTCTTCCTTGGCTTGGGCGATGATGCGGTCGTATTCCTGCTGGATGCGCTGAGCCTTTTTTATTTCTTCGGGAATGGCCAACACCATTTGGTCAATAAGCTGGAAACAGCGCTCGGCATCTACGAGTTTCATTTTTGTGCCGGGCACGCGCCGCGCCTCTAGCAGGACCGCTTCCAGCCTTCCAAGCAGGTGTTGAATGTCCATGACGAATAGTATATGAGAAGTATAGCAATTTATTTAAGCTGCCTCAGCGCGCGGGCCACGCACGCCGGCACCAGCGCGGTGACATCGCCGCCCAACCTGGCGATTTGTCGGATCAACGTCGCGCTAAGAAAGTGATTTGGAGCGTTGGCAAATAAGCAGATCACCTCGATGTCCTCGGCCAGCCAATGATTGGTTTGCGCCTGTTGTAGCTCAAAGTTAAAGTCCACGCTGTTGCGCAGGCCGCGGATCATCACGCGCGCGCCGACTTGGCGCGCGAAGTTCACCGTCAAGCCGCTGTAGCCGACCACCGAAGCGCGCCCATCTATGCCGGCTTCCAGCAACACCTCCTGCGCCAGCGCGATCCGCGCTTCATGAGAGAAGAGGAGCTGCTTCTCCGGCTGGTCATATACCGCGATGATCAGCCTATCGAACAAGGCGAGCGCGCGCTGTGCGATGTCCAGATGCCCGTTGTGGAAGGGATCAAACGTGCCGGGGTATAGGGCGACGATCATGGCCTCGGAGATGGTATATAGAGGTGTCGCAGTGTTCGGCTTATGCTAGCTGCTCTCTCCCCCTTGGCGATGCTCCCAAAAGGCGAGGACGCGCTCGGCCAATAGCGGGTGGTTGGCCAATTCTGGGTCGCTGTCGAGCAGCCGTTCGGCCTGTTCGCGCGCCATCTCCAGTAGGTCGCGATCGCGCAGATTCACCAGCTTCAGCTCTGGGTCACCGCTCTGTCGCGTGCCGAAGAACTCGCCTGGCCCGCGGATCTCCAGGTCAATCTCGGCCAGCTTAAAGCCATCTTGCGTGTTCACGATCGCCTGTAAGCGCTGATCGCTGAGCGCTGAGCTGCTGTCGGCGATGAGCAAGCAGTATGACTTGTGCTGGCCGCGGCCCACGCGCCCGCGAAACTGATGGAGCTGCGCCAGGCCAAAGCGGTTCGCGCCCTCGATGAGGATCACCGTGGCGTTGGGCACATCAATGCCCACCTCGACGACGGCGGTTGAGACGAGGATATGCGTTTCGCCGTTGGCGAAGGCGCGCATGGCCGCCTCTTTCTCCGCCGGCTTCATCTTTCCATGTAACAGGCCGAGCTTGAGCGCCGGGAAGACCTCGCGCTGTAGTCGCTCGTATTCCTCTACGGCGGCCTTCGCTTCGATCTTCTCCGATTCCTCCACCAGTGGGCAGATGATGAACGCCTGCCGGCCCTGGTCAATCTGATGCTGGACGAAGCGATAGGCCCGTTCGCGCTCAGCCGGCGTGAACCAGTGGGTTTCGATCGGCTGGCGGCCGGGCGGCATCTCGTCCAGCACGGTGTTGTCCAGGTCGCCGTAGAGGGTGAGCGCGAGCGTGCGCGGGATGGGCGTAGCGGTCATGACCAGCGTATGCGGGCTGAGCGCGCCGCCCTTCTGGCGCAGCGCCCTGCGCTGTAATACCCCAAAGCGATGCTGTTCGTCTATCACGGCCAGGCCTAGGTTCTTGAAGGTCAGCCCTTCTTGGATCAGGGCATGCGTGCCGACGACGACCTGCACGCTGCCCTCGGCCAGGCCAGCGTAAATCGCGCGCTTTTCCCCAGCCTTTGTGCTGCCGGTGAGCAATGCAAGCTGGATAGGGGGGATCACATATTGCTCAGCGAAGGCGCTGAATAGCTTGCTGAGCGTCTTGTAGTGCTGCTCGGCCAGGATTTCGGTCGGCGCCATCATCGCTGCCTGCCAACCCTGGTCGGCCACCAGCGCCATGCTCAGGGCCGCCACGACCGTCTTGCCTGAACCAACATCGCCCTGGAGCAGGCGATGCATGGCGTTTGGCCGGGCCAGGTCTTTGAGGATTGCCTCCAGGGCGCGCTGCTGGGCGCCGGTGAGCGCGTAGGGCAGCGCGGCGATCAGCCGCTGTGCCGTCATCGTCGAGATGGGGATGACCGGCGCCGGCTCGGTGCGCCACATCTGGCGCTGGCGCAACACGGCCAGTTGGAGGGTGAACAGCTCGTCGAAGGCCAGCCGCCGGCGCGCGTTCTCCTGGTGGCGCATGGTGCGCGGGAAGTGGATCTCGCGCAGCGCGTCGCCGATCGGCATCAACTTCAGCGCGCTGCGGATCTCCTCCGGCAGGTGCTCCGGCACGCGCGACGACCAGTATTCGGCCACCCGTTTCATCACCCGCCGCACCAGCAGCGGTTGAAGCCCCTCGGTCAAGCGATAGACCGGCACGATGTTGCCGCCGATGATCCATTCGCGCTCGGCTGGCTCATAGGATGGGTTCTGGAAGGTCAGCCGGCCCAGGTATTCGCCGACCTTGCCGCTGATCACCATCTCGCGCCCGACGACGAATTGCTTGAGCAGGGTGTCGGCGTAGCGCTCGGCGGTAAACCAAGAACATTCGATTGCGCCCGAGGCGTCTTCGATGATCACCCGCACGATCACGTGGTTGCTGCGTGTGGTGAACTTGCGGGCCGAGGCCACGCGGCCCACAATCGTGACCTGCTCGCCATAGTAAAGCTGGTTGATCGTCTTCAACGCGCTGTAGTCGTCGTAGCGCACCGGGAAGTAATAGAGTAGGTCACGGATTGTGCGAATGCCCAGGCGGGCGAATTTCTGGGCGTTGAACTCGCCGATGCCGGTGAGCTTGGTCACCGGTGCGTCCAGGCCCAGGCCGGCCTCGCGCGAATGCGGCGCCGGCGAACGCCTCGCCGGCTTGGCGGGCGCAGCGACCGCCGTCGGCTGATTTGCCTTCGGCGATGGGTGTGATGGGCTGGTCGGTCGTGCTTCTGCTTCGCTGCGGCGCGGTGCGTTCGCTGCGCCCCCGCTGCTCTGGAACACTGGCGCGCGCAGGCGGGTCGTGAGCGCCTCCAGCGCTGCGCGCCGTTGTTCGATGTCGGTCAGCGCGCTGTATGCGCGCATGGCCTGGGCCACGCCCTCGGCCCAGGCAGGGTCAATGTTGTTGCGCGCCGCGTCGCTCAGCCAAGCCGCGGTGAACGATTGCAAGCCGCGCGTCACGGCCCGGTCTTGGTAGCCGGTCTGCGCCTCGAGCTTGAGGATTTTGAGCAGCTTCTCGGTCGCTGGGTTGGGCATACTGCGTGTTTCGTATTTCGTATTGCGTATTCCGTATTCCGTGTTGCGTAGGGTGGTCGTGCGCTATGTAGTGAGGATAGCGATGCCTAGTCCGCCGGGGCCGAAGTGCGCGCCGATCACCGGCGTGATCAGCAGCGGCTCAGCCGGCTCGATCGGCGCGAGTGGCTGTAGCGCCTGGCGCAACTTCGCCAGGTCTTCATCCGAAGACCCGGCAGTGTAGAGGAGCGTGAAGCGGCGCACGCGCCCGGCGAACTTCTGGGCCTCTTCTATCAGCCGCTGGATGCCGCGATTGCGGCTGCGCACGCGATCCACCTGCGAGATCTTGCCTTGCTTCAGCTCTATCAGCAGCCTGATCTTCAGCAATTCGCCGATGCCGGCGGTGAGCGATGACACGCGCCCACCTTTGCGCAGATACCTGAGCGTGTCGGCCATGGCCAGGATGCGAATCCGCGCTTTCATCGCCTCGACCGCCTCCGCAATTGCGTCCAGCGAAGCGCCCTCTTTTGCCATCTCGGCTGCTGCGATGGCCTGCCATCCCAGCCCGATGGTCATCGAGCCGGAGTCCACCACGCGCACGGTGATGCCCTCCTTGGCCACGTCGCTGGCCGCTAACTCAGCAGCGTTGCATACGCCGCTGACTGTGCGCGCGATGTGGATGGAGACCACCGCTTCGGCGCCGGCGTCGCGCGCAGCGCGATAGGCGTTTGCGAACACCTCCGGCGAGGCCGCGGCGGTCTTCGGGAACTTCGCATAGCTGGGCAGATGTTCGTAGAACTGCTGGCGGGTCAAGTCCACGCCGTCGCGGTATGCCCTTCCATCTACCTCGACGATCATCGGCAGGACGACGATGCCCAGGCGCTGAGCGACCGCTTCCGGCACATCGCTGGTGGAGTCGGTGACGACCTGGATCATGCCTGAGCGAAGGTGTCTATCATGAGCTTGGCATCGCTCATCGGATACAGGATGGGGCAGGTGCAGCCGCGCTTGACGTATTCCAGGACTTTGGCGCGCGCCTCTTCGGGCGTGCCGGTGGCCGAGATGCGCAGCACGAACTCATCCGGCACGAACTGCATCGCCTCGTGCACTTGCTCCTTGGTGGCCGGCCAGCCGAGGATGGACTGGACCTTCTTCACGATGTCCTCGCTGACCCCGCTGGCCTTAGCGATGTGGGGCTGTTGCGCCAGATACTGGGTGAGCAGCATCTTGGCGTCTTCGATCGCCTTCTGCCGGTCATGGTTGACCGCGCAGACCACCAGCTGCGGCCGATCCAGGTCCTCTACGCGCCGGCCAGACTTCTTGGCGCCCTTGTCGAGCAGCTCCATCGCGCGGTCGTTGTACTCCGGCGGGACGCAGTAGTTCAGCACGGCCCCATCCGCGATCTCGCCGGTCAGCTCCATCATCTGGTCGCCGGTTGCGCCGATGTAGATGGGCACGTTGCGCGGCTCGCGCCTGCCGTGCACCACGTCCAGTTCGATGCCCTCGACGTGGTGGAACTCGCCGTGGAAGGTGACGCGCTCCATGCGCAGCAGCCGGCGCAGCACCTCAACAGTCTCGCGCATAGCGGTAAGTGGCTTGCGCCGTTCGATGCCGACGTTCTTCGCCAGCGGATCCCACCACGCGCCGATGCCGCAAATGATGCGGTTCGGCGCGAGATCGTCCAGCGTCAGAAACGTCGCTGCGAGCAGGCCGATGTTGCGCGTCCAGTTGTTGATCACCCCGCTGCCGATCTTGATGCGCTCGGTTACGGCGGCGAAGGCCGCCATCGGCACAATGGCATCGCGCACCAGGCGCGACTCTGCCTGCCAGACGGCCTCGAAGCCGCGTTGCTCAGCATATTGGGCCAGTTGCATGCCTTCGCGGATCGAGTGGGCGTCTTGTAGATACAGGGCTACGCGCTTTAGGGATTGCATGTTGGTGTTCCTTAGAAGGCCTCAGGGCGGCTGATGCTGACATTTTACAAGAGCCTATAATTTGGCTAGCGCTGACGGGCGCACACCTGACTTCTAAAAAGAGGAGGTTGGATGGCTAAGAAAGACCGCGATCAAAAGCAAAAGGAAGACGTCATCTCGGTTGACGGCGAAGTTGTCGAGGCCCTGCCGGGCACGATGTTTCGCGTCCGTCTGGATAACGGGCACGAAGTCCTGGCCGCCCTCTCCGGCAGGATGCGCAAGAATTACATCCGCATCTTCCTGGGCGACCGTGTGCAAGTTGAGCTTTCCCCCTATGACTTGACGCGCGGGCGCATCGTCTATCGCCTGCGCACCAACGAGAACAGCCCAGTCTGACCCCGCCGCATTGCCACCTACAACTCCTTCTTTCTCTCAAAGATTAGGCATACCCAATCGTTCGACGTTCGCACTTCTTTTAGATATAGCCCAGCCTGTTCGGCTGCGCGGATGACTTGCTCGCGCTGGCTGTCCAGAATGCCGGAGAAGATAAAGCGCGCCCCGCGCGCGCCCAGTCCCTCGGCCAGCATCTGCGCGATCACGCCGGCAAGGATGTTGGCGACGATGAGGTCATAGTGGCCTGTGGCCGCGTCGTGTGCGCCGTGAATGATCCGCACGCGATCGCTGACTGCGTTGCGCGCTGCGTTCTCTTGCCCGGCTCGCACAGCCTCTGGATCGGTGTCCACCCCCACGACTTCGCTTGCGCCCAGCTTGGCGGCCAGTATGGAGAGGATGCCTGACCCGCTGCCCACGTCGAGCACGCGCATGCCGGCTTCTACGTAATCTTCCAGTGCAGCGGCGCATAGTTGGGTCGTAGGGTGCAGGCCGGTGCCGAAGGCCATGCCCGGATCAAGCGTGATCAACAGGTCGCGTTCAGGGTCGTAGTCCGGCGCGCGCAGCCAGGAAGGGGTGATCAATATGCACCGGCCGATGCGCAGCGGCTGGAAGCCCGCCTTCCAAGCGTCGGCCCAGTCCGACTGGGCGACGATCCGATAGGCAGGTGTTGGCACGGGCCGGATCAGGTTCAAGCAGGCCAGGGCCTGTTCCACGCGCTGCCGGCGCGCTTCCAGCGCCTCGTCAACCGGCAGATAGGCGCGGACGACGATCGGGCCATCGGCGGGTTCGTCCTCCCAGCGGTCGGCGGTTGCCTGATCGTCCAGCCGGCGGTTGCGCTGTTCCAGCGCGACGCCGCCCTCGACGAGCGGGAAGAGCGCTTCGCTGATCGCCTCGGCCAGCTCGCCGTCGGTCTCGATGCTTAGCTCTAGCCAATGCTTGTCGTCCAATGGTAGTCCAGCAGCCTCACTATCCCTTTAGTGCGCCGCCACCCAATCCGCGCACAAGATACTTTTGCACGAAGAACGAAGCTATTGTAACTGGCAGGATAGCCAGAATGATAGCTGCTGACATTTGGCCCATTTCGATACCTCTGAAAGTCCAGAAGCCGGCAATACCTACAGGAAGTGTTGCGCTTTCTTTACCAGTGAGCAGCAAAGCGTAGAATAAATCATTCCAGGAAAGGATAAACGCAAATAGGGCAGCCGCGCCCAACCCAGGTCGGATTGTTGGCAGGATGACCTTGTAAAAGGCTTGCCACTGAGTACACCCATCGATCATGGCTTGCTCCTCTAGGTCGCGCGGCACGTCATCGAGAAAGCCAATCAGAAACCATGTCACGAGCGGGAGGGCGAAGGTGAGGTGGGTGGCCACAACCGCCCAAATGCTATCCAGCAGCTTCAGGTTATACATGATGAGGAAGAAGGGCACAATCAGCACCGCAGGCGGCAGCATTTGCGCGGCGAGAATAATGAATCGCAAACTACTTCCGCCGGCTCGAAACCTCGAGAATGCGTAGGCTGCTGGCGCGCCTAGCAGCAGTGCGATCCCTACGGTGAATAAGCCAACCAGTGCGCTGTTGCGCACCTGAAGTGGGATGTTTGATTCCAGCAGCACCCTCTGCCAGTGCGCTAGGGTAGGTGTGAAGTTCCAGTCCAGTGGGCGGTTGATGGCGGCTTCTGGCTTGAGCGAAGTGAGCAATGTCCAGACGTAGGGAAAGATCACAACGACAAGCGCGACGAGGAGGAGGGCTAGAGGTGGCAACTCTCGATAAAACTTTCTCATGGTGTGTCTATGCTCTGCGCAAACTATAGAACAGCGTCACCACAAGGACCAGGATTACAGCGATCAGCACGTAAGCCATGGCCGAAGCCTCTCCGAGCCGGTAATACAGAAAGCCCACTCGATAGATGTGATACTGAATTGTTTCTGTGCTTTCTCCTGGGCCGCCGCGCGTGATGGCATATACGTATTCGTAAACTTTGAACGCATCTAGCATGCGGATGACAATGGCAGCCAACAGCGTAGGACGTAACATGGGCAACGTGAGATGCCAAAATGATTGCCAGGCAGAGGCGCCGTCCACGCGCGCTGCCTCAAAGGGTTCTTCCGGCAACGCCTCGAGACCTGCCAACAGCAAAAGCAGCATGAAGGGAGTCCACTGCCAGACATCTATAAGGGCTAGCGTCAGGAGCGCATTCTGCGCGCTGAACCAGTCTATGCGTAACCCGATCGCTTCGGTTAGCTTCGTAATCACGCCTAATTGTGAGTTTAGGAGAAACCGGAACATTAGCCCAACAGCGATCGGCGTGATGAACATAGGAGTGAGCAATATGGAACGGAAGAAGTTGCGGCCTAGCGTAGTTCTTCTGTGCAGCAGCATAGCTAGCGATAAGCCTAAGAGGAGCTCCAAGCTCACCGCGGTGGCGACGAAGACTAGGGTATTACGCAGCGCCGTCCAGAAAGAGTTGTTCCTTAGTAAAGCAATGTAATGTTCGATGCCTATCCAGGTTGCTCCCTCGATAGCTGTCAGTCGATAGTCCTGTAGAGAGACCCAGAAGGAGAATCCCAGTGGGTAGCCGACGATGAGCAGCAAAGCAGTTATCAGAGGGAGGAGCAGACGGTAGCGAAAGGCAATGTGCATGGTGCGCTAGGAAGTATAGGGTGCATTCCTCAGCGTCGTTGGGAATGCACCCTCGTCCAGCGGTTTATGGCCGATTGATGATCTCGCGCGTCTTCTCAGCAGCGGCTTTAAGCGCATCGTTGACGCTCATGCTACCTGCCACTGCGCTGTTCAGAAAGGTGCCAACTTCGTTGATTATTTCCTCAGCCCTTGTTCCTCGCGCTAAAGGTTCAGCATCTTCCAAGATCTTGAGCACAGTCTCGTAGTATTGTTGGCCGAATCCTTTCTGCCAGACTTCTGGGTCTTTCATGACGCTGATTCGGATTGGCGCGCCGCCTTTGATCACCCGCTGTTTATCCGTTTCTTTAGAAGTGAGCCAAGCGATAAACGTCCAGGCTGCGTCTGCACTGGCTGTGTTCTTAGGAATCGCCCAGTGCCAGGCACCCAAGACAGCTTTACCTCCTGGTACCTCATAAAGAGCAAACTTGCCAGCCAAGTTGCCCGCCGGGCCATCCGGCTTGTTCAGCGTGGGTAGCATCCAGTTGTATGAGATCATGGTAGCTGCTTCGCCGGCTGCGACCGCACGCAGAGACTCGTCAAATCCCCAGTTGAGCGAGCTGGGCGGTGCTGCTTCGCGGTAGGCGGTGATGTATAGCTCGAGCGCTTTCTGCGCAGCTGCGTTGTCTATGATCACATTTCCCTGCTCATCCAATAAGTTGCCGCCGGCGGCGTATAGCCAGTTCTTCCACTCCTCAAAAACCTTGTAACCGCGCTGCGGCTGCATGGCGATCCCGTGAATCCCCTGCTCCTTAAAAAATTTGGCGACTTTGAGATAGCCTTCCAAGGTGGTCGGGATCTGCAATGCTTCGCCATGCTTGGCCTTGAACTTGGCCTGGTAATCGGGGTCGTCAAAGAGGTCTTGGCGGACGATTAGCCCAAGTGCGTAGTTGTAGTAAGGTACGCCATAGATCTTGCCTTCCACTCGGCCAATCTCGCGCAGCGGGCCGACGAAGTCCTCAAAGTCATAGCCGGTTTCTTTGGCGATGTAGTCATCTAGCGGCAGCAGAAAGCCGGCCTTGGCGAACTCGTCCATCCATGGGTTGTCCACGATGATGACGTCATAGGTCGCCTTTGATGCTAGAAACGACGTGAGTAGCTTGTCCCGCATTGCATCATAGGGCATCGCTTCGAATTCGATGTTGATGCTGGGATACTTCGCTTCGAATTCTTTCGTAAGCTCTGCCACGATGTCGTAATCAGGCACCTGCTCCATGATCACCGTGAGGGTGACGGGCTGAACGCTGGCTGGGCCGGATTCGGGCGATGGTGCGACAGGAGTTGTCGTCATCGGCGCGCACGCAGTGAGGGCTAGTGCGAAGGTGAGTAACGGTTTCAGCAAGAATCTCTTCATGGTGCAATCTCCTAATTGGCAGCGAAAAGGCACGACCGAACTGTTCCTGGGGGCTGATGAGGCCCGAAAATCATTAATCCATCCAAGCACCTCCGTTCACGTTAAGGGATTCACCGGTGATGAAGTTGGCGTCGTCGGAAGCGAGGAAGGAGACAACGCGCGCCACATCCTCTGCAGATTCAAGGCGGCCCAACGGCGTGTCGTTGATGTAGAGGCGCTGCACATCTGCAACGCTGATGCCGCGTAAGGATGCCTCCCAGATGAGTTCGCGCTCTTGCATGGAAGTGCGCACGTAGCCTGGGCAAACTGCGTTCACCAAGATAGCATGTGGAGCCAGTTCGCCAGCCATCGCCTGAGTTAGTCCTACAACTGCGAATTTGGATGCCACGTAGTGGGCCAAGAACGGTGCGTTGCCACGCTTACCGGCCATGCTGGCAATGTTGATAATCTTGCCGCGTAGGCCATTCTCCGCTGGTTGCTGGCTGACCATCTGGCGCGCTGCCGCTTGCGCGCATAGGAAGGTGCCTTTTGCGTTCACATCCATGTTAAAGTCCCAGTCCTCTTCAGTCAGTTCTAGAAAGCGATTCATTGTGCTGACACCGGCGTTGTTCACCCAGATGTCCAGCCGTTCGCGCTCGGCAAGCACTCGCCTGATGGCCTCGTTGATCTCCGCTGATTGCATCACGTCCAATCGAATTGCAATGGCTTGTCTGCCGTTGCTACAGATATCATTTGCCGTTTGGCGAGCGCCTGCTTCGTTGCGATCAGTGATGGCGACCCAAGCACCCTCGGCGGATAGGCGCTCAGCGATTGCACGTCCAATGCCGGTTGCTGCGCCAGTGACAACAACAGTCTTTCCTAAAAGCCTCATCATTACTCCTTGTCAAACTTAGATGAAGTGAACGCCAGCTGCGGAAAGAGGTCCTTCAGGCGTTCATAAGCTTGCCGATAAAGCGCAAATAGCTGCTGATAGCGAGCGTGATGTTCTGGGTTAGGCTCTGTTACGGCTGAGATGTTGATGTAGCGCTCGATCTCTTCCCAGGCTTGAAAACAGCCTGTGCCCATGCCAGCAATAAACGCTGCGCCCAGTGACGACCCTGGATGACGCGCGATCTGCTCCAACGGCAAGCCGAGCACGTCGGCGGTGATCTGCTTCCAGACTAGTGAGCGCGATCCGCCGTTTGTCACGCGCGCCCGAGATGCAGTGAGTCCAAGCTCGGTCAGCACTTGGAGATGGTGATAGAACCCAAATGAGATGCCCTCAAGGATTGCGCGGTATAGGTGTGCGCGCTTGTGAGTGAGCGTCAGGCCGAGAAACAGCCCACGCGCTAGCGGGTCAAAGATGGGCGTCTTCTCGCCCAGGAAGTAGGGCAGCAGGATTAGTCCTTCAGCGCCAGGCCCCAGTGCACTTGCCTCGCGATCCAAGTCGACATAAGACGCTTGAGGCGCGAACTCGTTGCGAAACCACTTGATGATGCTCCCGCTGGCGGCCATGCACCCATTGAGCAGGAACTTGCCGGGCACGACGTGGTAGTCAAGGAACAAGCGCGGGTCAACAATTACCTGATCTAAGCAATAGAGGATGTCGCCTGCTCCGCCCAGCTTGATCAGCAAGTCGCCCTGTTTGGTCAGTCCTGCCGAGAAAGCCGAAGCGATGTGGTCAGCGCTGCCTGCGACGACGGGTATCCCTTCTGCTAGACCAGTGAATTCGGCTGCCGAGCGCGTCACTGTACCGATGACCTCATAAGCCCAATGCACAGGGCCAAGCCAACCTCGGTCGATCGTCGCAAGCTCCAGCAGCGTGTCATCCCAGTCTTCTTCGTGCAGGTCGAATAACCCGCTCTCTAGCGCCCAATTTCGTTCGATAGATAACTGGCCGGTCAATCGGTAGGCGATGAAGTCATACGATCCCATCACATGACGCGCATGGCGCATGACCTCTGGCTCGTGGCGACGCAACCAGAGCAGCTTAGGGCCAATGCTTTGCTGCGTAATGGCACTGCCAGTGCGACGCAAGATGTCCGCCTCGTCCAGCTTCCCTTTGAGCTCCTCAATCTCAAGATAGGCACGTGCGTCATTCTGCTGTATCGAAGGGCGGAGCACGCGACCGTGCGCGTCTATCAGAATGACGGTCGGCACCATGCCGCTGATGCCGATTGCAGTGATGCTATCTGCCGGCAAGTCAGCCTGCTGCAGGCATCGGCGAACTATCTTGGGGATGTTCTCCCACCACCCTTCGGGGTCCTCTTCTGCCCATCCCGGCTGCGGCGAGTGCAGGGTAGCAGGTGCATCCGCTTCAGCCAGGATGTGACCCTTTGTGTCGCACAATACGGCTTTGGTAGCGGTTGTGCCAATATCAATGCCCAGCAGAATTGCCTCAGACTTCATGCTGACTTGCGCACGTCTTGGACAATCTCAACGAACTCCCTCACCCGAGCTGGATCAACCGGATTCCAGGTGTATCCGTCCACCTTCAAACTTGACCCGACGATGACGCCGTCGGCCACGCTGAGGAATTGACGGATGTTGCTGGCTTTTGCTCCGGTGTTGAGCAACACTGGCACCTGGTCGCCTACTGCCGCTTTGACTTCTCGAAGGATGGAGAGATCTGGCTCTGCGCCGGCCATTGGGCCAGAAACGAGAATAGCATCGGCGAGCGATGAGACGACCGCGCTGCGCGCGACTTGGCCGACGCTGCGCTGGCCGATCGGCGAGGCGAACTCTGGGGTGATGTTGTAGAAGACGCGCACGTGGCTAGCGCCAATTGCCCGCCGATAGCGCAGCATGGCTGCTGGGTTCGTGTTCCATAGCCCCATATCGCTTTCGTAAACGCCGGTGAATACCTCGCGCACAAAAGCAGCACCAGTTGCTGCCGCGATCGCAATCGGCGCTTTGGCATCCCACAGGAAATCTACGCCGAAGGGCCGATCCTTCGGAGCTGTCTCGGTGATCACACGGGTCATTACAGCGATCGCCTCGAAATCAGCCTGGAGTGCATACGGACGGTCACCCTCATTGCAGAAGAGCAACCCATCTACGCCTCCTTCTAGGAGCACACGCACATCTCGGGCAACGCTCTCAAGTATGCCCTCTACTCCCTTGGCTTCGTCGTAGAGCGGCGTGCCCGGTAGGGGAGGGAAGTGCACCATTGCGATAACTGGTTTGGGGTTCTGAAACAACTGGTTGAGAAGGTGTGACATCAGCTCAATACTCCTCGTTCAAGCACGCCATATGCGGATGCCGCTTTCCTGGATACGGTGAACGATTGCGTCATCTGCACTGGCGTCGGTAATCAAAGCGTGCACATCGCTCAAAGCCGCGACATGCACAAACGCAACACGGTTGAGCTTGCTAGCATCGGCGACGACGAAGCGCTCCTTGGCGTTTTTGATCATGGCTCGTTTGACCAGCGCGTCTTCTAGGCTGTATTCGGTGAGCCCTGCTTCAACGCTCAAGCCACCTACACCTAGGAACAGTTTGTCCACAAAGAACTCGCGGTAGCTTTGTTCGGCCAATCCTCCAACCATTGAGAGCTCTACAGGCCGCAGAATGCCCCCAATGACGATCAAGCGGATCGTTGGGTGGCTAGCTAAGATGTTCGCAATGTGCAAGCTGTTAGTCAGCACAGTGAGGTTGCGCTTCTCGTGCAGTGCGCGAGCGATCTCCAAAGTTGTCGTCCCAATGTCCAAGGCGACGCTGTCACCTTCTTCTATGAGGCTGGCTGCCAAGCGCCCGATACGTGCTTTTTGCTCTTGATTGCTTGTGGCCCGAGTGAGAAAAGGAGGCTCGTAACTGCGCCCGCGCGCGCTGATTGCGCCGCCGTGTGTCCGTCGTAGCACCCCTTCGCGTTCTAGCTCAGCCAAGTCGCGTCGTATGGTCATCTCGGAAACACCGAGCCGTTCGCATAGATCGGCGACTTTAACTGCTCCCTGCGCCTCGAGCAGTTCAAGGATGACACGATGTCGCGGCAGAGCGCCCATGCTTGATCGTGTTTGAATTTTACTTCTTGGATGTTCGTTTGTCAAAAAAGCGAACGTCAGTGCGTGCACCCATAGCCCGGCAAGTACGATTCGGTGCTGCGTGTTCAGCTTGCACGATGTGAACTTCGACGTATTACACTCGGCCTGTATGTATAAAAATCTCGCTCTCCACGCTCTTGGGCACAGCCTGCCTTTTGACCAGACGTGTGCGCTGGCTAGTCGGCACGGCTTCTCTGGGGTGGACTTGGACCTCGATTCCCTCAAGCGCATGGCCGCTTTGCAATCCGTAGAGGCAGTCCGAGGGTGGTTCGCCCAGACCGGCTTGCGCGCCGGCGCGTTTGGGCTGAGCGCGCGATGGCACGCGGATCACGATGACGGGACGTTCGAGCAGAGCTTGGCCCAACTGACCAATGATGTGCGTTTGGCCGCTGCGCTGGGCTGCTCGCGTTGCGTCACCTGGGTGATGCCTGGTTCGGACGCGCTGGACTTTCGCCAACACTGGGCGCTGGCCACGGCGCGGTTGCGGCGCGTCGCGGCGATCTTGGCCGAGCATG
>DAOTYZ010000122.1:0-1960 GCA_034434555.1 Candidatus Roseilinea sp. | reverse complement strand
GGCCGCGTGTTGGCCCTGGACGCGCGAACCGGCGCGGAGCTGTGGCAGCACGACGTCGGCGGGGCGGTGCGCCATCCGCCCGCCGTCGGCGCGGGACTTGTTGTCGTGTTGAGCCATCCGGGCAGGATCACTGCGCTTTCGCTCGCCGACGGCCGCCGGCTCTGGAACAGCGCCGCGCGCCGAAATTACGGCGCGCCCCTGATCGTCAACGATCAAAAAAACATTGTGACCGAAAACGACGGACAGATTCAATTGTCAAACCTGGAGGGCCGACGCCTGATGCGCTGGGCGACGAGCGAGCACATCGCGCCGGCTGAGACCGGCGGGCGCTACGACTTCATCTACGGTCCGGAGGTCGGCGGGGGGGCGATCTGGGCGATCAACGCGCGGACTGTGCTGTGGAGGCTGGGACCGTGAGAGGCATTTCGCAGCTATCCGGCGCGCTGGCGCGTTTGCCGAGGACGGCCGGCGCGATCGCGCTGGAGGCAGCGCGCGACTTCGTGTGGGCCGACATCAAGGCTGGGCTGATTGACCTGCGCGGCCTGTCGCGCGTGACGCGCGGCCTGATATTCCTCGGCTTTACGCTGACCGCGCTGATGATCGCCCTGGTCCTCTTCAGCGACCTGTGGCGCGCCACGTCCGAGCTTATCCCGCGCTCCAACAGCCAGCCGGGGCGCGGCACATTGATCCCCTTGCCGCTGCTGCCGTCGGCGCTGTTCTTGTTGTCTATGGCCTGGAGCTTCGCGCTCACCGGCGCCTTGCACAGCCACTGGACGCTGCGGCTGGCTGTGCTGACGCTGTTCGTCATGGTCAGCATGAGCTGGGTTGGCGAGGGCGCCAGGCTCGGCGATCCTCTGTTGAGCTACGCCTCTGTGCTGGGGGTGGTCGCGTTCTTCCTCATTCGCTGGCGGCGCACCGCACAGGTCGGGTTTGAGTTTCTCGTCTTGCTTGCCCTGGTGTCGGCTGCGTTTCTGATCCCCCAGGCACAGGGCATTACGTTGTGGCGCACGACCGGCTTGCCGCTGCTGGTCGCTGGGATAGATGGCCACGTGTTCTCGCTCTTCGCCTTCGCGGTGCCATTTCTGCTGCTGGCCGGCCTGGGGGTGGCCAACTTCGCCTACACTGCGGCGGATTGGTGCGCGCGCACGGCGCGTGCGCACCTGCCGACGGTGGCGCTCTACGGCGTGTTGGGGGGCGTGTTGGTGTTGCGCCTGAGGAACGTGCTGGAGGCCGGCGTCACGCGCATCGCGCGCGATCCTGAACGAGAACTCTGGGCATTCCTGGGCGCGCTGGGCACGCTCGCCTGCGTGGGCGCGGCGTGGGGGCTGACGCGGCGGCTGCTGCCGGCCAACACCGAATCGCCCACTCCACAAGACCTGCTGAGCAAGGCCGAATCCGTCGCCGTGCCGCTGGTCGTCGGCTATAGCCTGATCCAGCTAGTCATCTTTGTCGCCTTAACGGTCAGCTCTGCCCTCATCAGCCTGCCGTTTCCTCTGGGCGGGTTGGACTGGGTCGGCTCGGTGATCGCCCTGGCTGACCTATTGAACAACCAGTTCACTGACCTGTGGCGGCTAATTTTCTACGCCCTGGCCGTGCTGGCCGGCATCTGGCAGGCGCGACGAAATCAATATGCGTTGGCCTTGTATTTAACCGCCTTTGGCCTGACGGCACTCTGGCTGGAGCTGACCGAAACGGGTCAGGTCCTGGGTCGGTTGGCCTGGGTCGGGTCGGTCTATGCGGACTTTTGGTGGACGCTGGTCTTCGCCGGCGTCGCCGCATTTTGGCTCATCCGTCGCGCGCTCACGCCGGAGCGCGCCGCCGGCTTGCTGTTGGTCGTGTTGATCAGCGGCCTTTTGCGCCAGACCGAGTTCCTCGACGACCGCTTTGCGCCTTTCCTGGGATTTGCCGGCATCGGCTTCGTGGCGTTTTGTCTGGCCTGGGACGTGTTGACGATCGGGAA
>DAOTYZ010000121.1:0-12745 GCA_034434555.1 Candidatus Roseilinea sp. | reverse complement strand
GTGGCGAAAGAGCGCGTTGAAACCGAGGAACAGGACAACAATAATACGAGGGTGCGCTAGCTGTTCGGCGCGCGCAGCGCTTCTGGCGCATCTCGTCGTCGCCGGCGCGCTCGTTGGTTGCGTGCGTGTCGCCTCCTCAGGACAGCCGGCACTGCTTCCCACGGTTGCTGTTTCGGCGGGGACGTTGAACGGTCGGCTGGTGGCTCAGCGCGCGTTGCCTTTTCTGGAAGAAGTGCCTCCCCGCCCTCTCTATGTCTTCAACATCACGCTCGATTATGCCGGTGGCAACGTCCATGCTCAGCAGCGCATCGAGTTCGCCAACCCCACCGGCCAGACGATCACCGAGCTAAAGTTCAACGTGCCGCCAGCGCGGCGGCCCGGCGCATTGACGCTGCGCGACGTGCGCTTATTCGGCCAGGCCGACCCGCTGCCCTATGACTTGAGCGGCGCTGTTCTAACGGTGAAGTTGCCGGCCTCGTTTCCGCCGGACAAGGCGATCGCCATGACCTTCGACTTCACCTTCAAGGTGCCTTTACAAGAGGTGACGCTTGGCATCGGCGGAGACGACACGTCGCGCGGCCCTTATAGCCTGACCTGTGGCCATTGGTACATCATGCTGGCGCCCTATCGCAACGGCGAATGGGACACGCCGACTTATGTACCGATCGGCGATCCGTATACCTCAGAACTGGCCGACCACGAGGCGAACATCCTGGCGCCTGAGGGGGTCGTTATCGCCGCCGGCGGCGATGAATCGCGCGAGGGGCGACTGTGGCGCTATTCGCTGCCCAAGGCGCGCGTCTTCGCTTTCGCTGCCAGCAATGTGTATCTCGTGGAGACCATTGAGCGCGATGGCGTTTCTTTTATTCATTATGTCTATCCCGAGCATCGCCATCTCAGCGCTGCGGTGTTGAGCGCTGCCGCGGACGCAGTGCGCCTGTTCTCGCAGTTATATGGGCCATACCCCTATCGCGTCCTGCGCATTGTGGAGACCGACCGTCAACAGGGGCAGGAGTATAGCGGCCTGGTCGGGATCGGCACGACGCTCTACGCTGGCTATCGCGGTCGTGGCGCGCGCCACGACCTGATCGCCACCACGGTGCATGAAGTCGCCCATCAGTGGTGGTTCAACGTGGTCGGCAGTGACCAGGTTCGTGCCCCGTGGTTGGATGAGGCACTGGCGCGCTACAGCGAGCTGCGCTTTTATCAGGAGTATCACAACGCTGACGCGGACTGGTGGTTTCAGTATTTCATCCTCAGCCGCGAGCGCGGGCCGCTGGTTGGCGCGATAGACTTGGCGATAAACGAATACCCCGACTCGCGCAGCTACATTAACGCGGTCTATCGTCGAGGGCTGATCTTCCTCAACGAGCTTCGCAAACGGATCGGCACGCAGACGCTGGACGCGGCGCTCAGGGATTACTACGAGTCATACGCTTATCGCCAGGCCGACCAGGACGATTTCTTCGATGCGCTTGCCCGCCATACGGGCCAGGACATCAGCGACCTGGTGCGCGGATTCTTCGCCAATGCCGTGACGCTGCCTTGTCGCATCAGCAATAACGCGCCGGGCTGTCGGCAATAATGTGTGCATGATGACCATCTCGAGATGGGTGGCCGGCCTCCTCGCCTTCGCGTTACTAATGGTTGTTGGTTGTGTCGTGCCGCCTGTGCCTGTTGGTGCGCCTGTGGTTTCTCCATCGCCTGACCCAACCCCCACCTCGCGCGCCTCGCCCCGCTACTACACCTATCGCGTGGTCAACGTGTATCCGCACGACCCGGCAGCGTTTACCCAGGGGCTGGTCTTCGACGATGGGCAGCTATACGAGAGCACGGGCCTGTGGGGACGTTCCAGCCTGCGCCGTGTGGCGCTGGAAAGCGGCACGGTGCTTCAGCAGCATAACTTGGGGGCAGAGTACTTCGGCGAGGGGTTAGCGTTGTTCCGTGGCCGGCTCTTCCAGCTCACTTGGCAAAACGGGATCGGCTTCGTCTATGACGCGGCGACATTTGAGCTGCTGCGCACCTGGCAATACGCCGGAGAAGGATGGGGGCTGACCCACGACGGCGAGCAACTCATCATGAGCGACGGGAGCGCCACGCTACGCTTTCTGGACCCCGACACGCTTGACGTGCGCCGCACAATCCGGGTGACTGATGGTGAACGCCCGGTGGAGATGCTGAATGAGCTGGAGTATGTGAACGGCGAGGTCTTCGCCAACGTCTGGCAAACAGACTGGATCGCGCGGATTGACCCCGTCAGCGGCCTGGTGACGGGCTGGGTTGACCTGAGTGGGTTATTGACGGTCGAGGAACGTGCTGCCGCCGATGTGCTCAACGGCATCGCCTATGACCGGGCCGGCCAGCGGCTGTTCGTCACCGGCAAGCTCTGGCCAAGGCTCTTTGAGATTGTGCTCGTCCCCAAAGAGTAGCGCCGTTCGCGCCCACCATGGGTGCGTTCACCACTAGAAGGTTGGGCGACGGCATCGCCATCGCCCACTCAGTTTTAGCCGTGGATGCACCCCCCTCACAATGTGCCTCTCGGGTTACAATCTGTGCCGTGCGCAGGCGCAATACTGAGAGAAATCGCCGTTTGCTCGCTTCTGCACTCGGCCTGATCGTCGTCGCGGCCCTGATCATCAGCATGGTTGCCTCGGCGGTCTTTGTGATTCGCTAGCATTTGCCATGACAGCGCGGACCATTGTTCAGACCTCTGCGGCTCCACCAGCCATCGGCCCTTATTCTCAAGCCATCGTCGCCGGTGATCTGATCTTCTGCTCTGGTCAAATCCCGCTCGATCCGGCAACTGGTGAGATCGTCGAGGGCGGCATTGAGGAACAAACGCACCGGGTGTTGAAGAACCTGCGTGCTGTGTTGGAATCCGCCGGCTCCGGCTTGGAGCACGTGTTGAAGACGACGGTCTTCCTGAAGCGGATGGATGACTTCGCAGCGATGAACGCGGTGTATGCGACCTACTTTCCCGACGCGCCGCCGGCGCGCTCGACGGTCGAGGTGTCGCGGTTGCCGCGCAACGTGTTAATAGAGATCGAGTGCATCGCGCTTGCGAAGCCCGCTTAGCCTAATTGCGACACCTGTTATCTATCATTTGGCTCTGGAAGCGGGTCACGCGGTAACGGTCACCCTCTTTGGCCAGCGTATAGGTGTAGTCGCGCACCTCGCACGCTTCCCTGCCGTTGAGCGTATTGACGTAGCGCCAAAACTCGCGGCTGCTCACAACGGCGCCCTCTGCGTCCTCCGCGGTGATCAGCGGCGGGGTGATGTACTCATAGCTGACCTTGAGCGCTGCGCGTTGGTTGGGTGGGAGGCGCATCGCCCGTAACAGGCGCGTACTATTGAAGTTCATCACTGCGCTGAGCGCGCCGCCCGTCATATAGGCCTCCAGCTCTGCGCTGCCCGCCTGGCCGGTGTATAGGCGTGGCAATATCTCATTAAGTTGGCGGATGGTCTGAGCGGCGGGATGTTCCTCGCGGCTGGTCGTCGGCGCAGTTGGTGTTGGGGCAGGCGAGGGCTGAGCTGGCGGCGGCGCAACATCGGTCGGCATTTGCGCTGGCTCATCAGGCAACGGCGAATCGGCGAAATCAGGGGTGGCGGTTGGGGCCTCAAAGGGGGACGGCGGCGCGTCGGCTGGCGGCGTAGAGATGGCCTGCGATGCCCCGCTGTCGTTGCCGGCTGCTTCGGGGTTGGGCTGGGATTGGAGCGTGCCCTCGCGCGGCCAAAGCAAGACCAGCGACACGCCAAGCACGAGGAGAAAGGTCAGTAGCAACGGAATGGCATAGCGGACCGTCTGGCCAGTCTTCCGCCCGGCTTGCGAGGTGTTGCGCGTCTCGAAGCGCAGGGCGCTCAGGCCCGCGCTTTGGAAGGCCGCCGGCTTGGTTTCCTGTAACCGGCGCAGTAGCCTGTGAATCTGGTCGTTCGCCTGAACGGTGATGAGCAGCTCGCGTGTTTTGCCGAATAAGCCAGTCCCAGCCAGCGCGTGGTAATCAATCCCGAGGTCCTTACAGAGCGCAATCAGCTCCTGTTCCGACAACTCGTTAAGCAGAAAGTTGCGCAGCTTAGAGAGGTCCGAATCCATGGGCTAGGCAGCGTCTTCGGAGAAGGTCGCCTCGATGAGGGAGAGGTAGCGTTCTCGCCAGCGAGGATATTTATTCAGCCAGGTCACAAACTGCCTGCGCCGATGGCTGTCGGGCAGATAGTGAACGAACAGCGAAACGGCCTGTTCCAGCTCATCGCCGCGCAGCATCCACATCGAATAGCAACGGTCGCCGTGTTGGTATGGACCGTAAATCTTGCCGCCCAGCGCTTGGCGCAGAGATTCCAGCACGGCAATGTCGCGCTGATGTAACTTGACCTGGAGACAGGGGTTGCGCCAATCCCCGGTGAACGACCCCATGCTTACGATCAACCCCATCACATAACCCAAGCTGAAGTCGTCGTGCTGGCTACTCATGGTTATGAGGGCGCGGTGTTCCACCGGGGAATTTCACATGAAACATGACTGCACGCTGCAGTAACGCGCCCAGCAGGATTCGAACCCACAACCCCTTGATCCGAAGTCAAGTGCTCTATCCAGTTGAGCTATGGGCGCATGAGGGATCGACTACATAGATAACTATATCACGGTTGACAATTTAGCGCAAATGCCTTTATGATTAATCCAGTGTGCTGTTGGGTCCTGCGCGGCGAAGCGCTCCGAACCCCGCCAGGACCGGAAGGGAGCAACGGTAAGGAGTTGCCTTCGGGCGCCGCGGCAAGCCTGGCGGCACACTGAGCATAAAACGTCACCTGTTCTTCCCTATGGAAGCGTCGGGCACGACACCAGCAAAGCGCATCCCAGCGCGCCCATACTGGCTGGCGGTTCCCGCTGCGCTCAGCCTGCTCAGTTTGCTCGCCCTGGGTTACCTGACCAGCTTTACGCCGGTCACCGTCATCGATGGCGAAACCGTCGTGCGTGTGCGCACCCGTCAGACGACCGTGGCCGGCGCGCTGCGCGAGGCCGGCATCACCCTCCTGCCTGAGGACATCGTGCGCCCCGATCTCGACCACAGGCTGAACTACAACGATGCCATCATCATCCAGCGCGCCCGCCTTGTGCAGATCTCCGTGGATGGCGAAGCGCCGCGTTGGGTGCGCACCCAGCACACCCGCGGAGCCGAGCTATTGAAAGAGCTGGGCTATGCAGTGAGCGTCAACGACGCGATTATGGTTGAGGGGCGCGCCGACGACAGCCTGCCGAGCGCCCCACAGACCAGACGAGGTGACCATCGCAACGCCGCTCCGCCCGCGAATCTGGCGGATGCTGTCGTCCACTATCGCCGCGCCGTGCCAATCACCATCCAGGAGGCCGGCGGCCGTCCACAGCGCCTCAAGACCGCTGCGCGCACGGTGGGCGAAGCACTGCTCCAAGCCGGCTTCCTCGTCTATTTAGCCGACAGGGTGTCGCCCAGCGTAGGCACGCCGATCAAACCCGATATGTTCATCACGGTAGAGCGGGCCAAGCCGATCACGGTGTGGGTGGACGGCCGAATGCTGCGCACCCGCACGCAGCAGGAGACTGTCGCCGAGGTCTTGGCTGAGATGAACATCTTGCTGCTGGAGCAAGACTACACCTTGCCGGCGCTGGATGCGCCGGTGCTGGCTGGCAGCGAGATCCGCGTGGTGCGTCGCGCGCGCAACCTACAGATCGCGCATGACTACATCTCCTTTGACACGCTCTGGGAACCTGATCCAGAACTGGAGCTGGATACGCAAGTGCTGGCCCAAGAAGGAGCGCGGGGGGTGCGTGAGAAACGATACATCGTCACCCTAGAGGACGGGCTAGAAGTCAAGCGCCAGCTTGTCGCCGACTTCATAGCCCAGCCGCCGCGGCCGCGCATCTACAAATACGGCACCAAAGTCGTCGTCCGCACGCTCGACACACCGCAGGGCCCGGTCCAATACTGGCGCAAGATTCGCATGCTGGCCACCTCCTATTCAGCCAGCACGTCGGGAGTGCTGCGCAGCGCGCCTTGGTACGGCCGCACGCGCTGCGGCCTGCCGATGCGCTTTGGCATCGTCGCCGTGGACCCACGCATCATTAGCCTGAGGACGAACGTCTACGTGCCGGGTTACGGGATCGGCCTCGCGTGTGACACCGGCGGCGCCATCATCGGTAAGCGGATTGACCTCGGCTACGACGACGACAATCTCAAGCTCTGGTATCGCTGGGTAGATGTCTATCTGCTCACGCCGGTGCCGAGCCAGATTCGTTACCGCCTTGAGTAACCTCGTCCCGCGCAAGCGCCTTGGACAACACTTCCTCACTAATCAGGTCATTGCGGAACGGATCGTCGCCGCAGCCCATATCGGCAGCGACGACCTGGTCCTGGAGATTGGCCCCGGCACAGGCGCGCTCACCGTTTGGCTGGCCCAGCGCGCTAAACGCGTGATCGCCATCGAGCTGGACCGCTCGCTGCTCCCCGCTCTAAAAGCCAAGCTTGGCGCAGCGACCAACGTCACCGTCGTCCATGGCGACGCGCTGGCGATAGATTTCGAAGCCCTCGTCGGACGAGAAGCAGGCGCGTTCGCTGCCGTCCGCTTCGTCGCCAACTTGCCCTACTACATCACCTCGGCAGCGATTCGACGCATCTTGGAGTGCCGTTTGCCGATCGCCTGCGCGGTGCTGACCGTGCAAGCTGAGGTGGCTGAACGCATCGTCGCTCAGCCCCCCGAGATGAGCCTGCTGGCGGTGAGCGTGCAGTTCTACGGGCGAGCTGAGCTGTTGTTCAAGATCCCCGCTGCGTGCTTCTCCCCGCCGCCTAAGGTGGAGTCGGCAGTTGTGCGGGTCACCCCGCACATCATCCGACCGCCCATGGATGCCGAAGCCTTCTTTCGGGTGGTCCGAGCCGGCTTTCGCCAGCCGCGCAAGCAACTGCGTAACACCCTCGCAACGGGGCTGGGCCTGGAGAAGTCTCAAGCGATCGCTTGGCTGGAAAGGGCTGGCATCGCCCCTACGCGGCGAGCGGAGACGCTGAGCGTGGAAGAGTGGGTCAAGTTGTGCGAACGGCTTGACCACTAAACGCTAGCCGGTGCTCAAACTCGGCCAGTGCTGCGTGACAGCACGCCGCGAGGAGCGAGAAAGTAAGCGCCTTATAGTCCTGACCCCTCTGCAGCGGGAAGGGCGTGCCTCCGGGTATGCTAGCGCGCAGCGCCCCGCCGGCCTCGAGCACGATCGGCCACATCGCAGCCATGTCCCATACATGCACGACCTTGTCCAGGCTGCCCACGCACGTCCCCTTCGCCACCAGCGCCAGGTTGTAGCCCGTCGTGCCGGGGACGCGCAGCTTCAGCGGCAGGTTGAGCCGGCCTTGGCGCAGCGTGCGCGTGCAACAGGCGAACAAGCGCGTCTCCCCGATCATCAACGCGCCTGTGCGCGGATCCGTGCGCAGGGCCGCCGGCTGAATCGGACGCTCATTGAGCCACGCGCCCTGACCGCGCAGTGCATAGTATTGCTCGCCCAGCAGCGGAAAGTAGGCCACGCCGAGCACGGGCTGACCCTGATGTAGCAGCGCCACCAACACGCCCCAGACCGGAAAGCCCTGCGCGAAGTTGGTTGTGCCGTCGATCGGGTCTATGACCCAACACCATTCCTGACCGCGAAACACGGTGTCTTGTTCCTCAGAGAGGATGCCGTGGGCAGGGTAGCGCTCATGGATGGCCGCGCTCAGCCAACGGTCGGTCTCCACATCCGCTTGGGTGACCAACGAGCCGTCATCCTTTAACCGCCCGTCGAGCTGGCCGAAGGCTGCGCGTAGTCTTTGGGCAGCCTCAATGGTGAGCCGACGCGCAAAAGTTAAGGCATCCTCTAGTTGCTGCGCGGTTGCTCGATACGCCTCGGAGACCACGCGCAGCGCGAAGTGCGCGGCCACGCGCTGGGCCTGGCTGCGTTCTGCGTCAACAACGATTGTTTCTAGGAGTCGGTGGACCGAGGCGCGTTCAGCGTCCTCTAGGGATTGCCAGGCTGCTCGGATGCGCGCCGATTCCTCGCTGAAGATGTCGCCCCAGAATTGCTCCAGGTCCATGGGTCAGGCGAATAAGTCGCGGTTGGCCACGATCCAGTCCCACAGTCGGCGCGCGCCCTCCTGAACACCGATCTTGGGCCGCCAGCCGAGCAAACGCTCGGCCTTGCGGTTGTCGCTGATGAACACGCGCTGGTCACCGGGGCGCCAGTCCGCATAGGTGACCGGGATGGAGCGACCAGCCCATGCCTCCAGCATGGGACCGGCCTCCGACCAGATGGTGAGCGTATGCTGTGGACCGCCGCCCATGTTGAACACCTCACCGGCCACTGTATCAATGCGCTCCCAGGCTGCGTCGTAGGCGGCAATCAGGTCGTCAATGTAGAGCATATCGCGCACCTGCCGGCCATCGCCGTAGATCGTGATCGGTTGGCCGGTCACCGTCGCGATCATCAGCCACGCCAGCCAACCCTGGTCCTCGACCCCAAACTGGCGCGGGCCATAGATGGTGCTCTGGCGAAAGACCACCGTGCGCAGGCCGTAGATGCGCGCATAGTCATGCACGTACTGGTCGGCGGCGCATTTGGAGCAAGCATAGGGCGACTTGGGATCCACCGGCCGATCCTCGGCGATGCCGAAGGGATAATCGCGATAGTGGTAGCGCGTGCCGTCCAGCACCACGGCCACGTCTTCCATCCCTCCATACACCTTGTTGGTCGAGGAGAAGATCACCGCGGGTGGTTTATCCATCGCGCGGGCCGCTTCGAGGACATTGAAAGTGCCGAGGGCGTTGATCTCAAAGTCCTCACGCGGGTTAGCCACGCTGGTGGTCACGGCTACTTGGCTGGCCAGGTGGGCCACCAGGTCAGGTGTGGTTTGCCTGAAGATATCGAGCAGTTGCTCGAAGTTGCGGATGTCGCATTCATAAAAGATTAGCTGCTTTTCACGTCCTAGACGGTTTGCCTGTTCGCGCAGCCAGCGCACGTTGTGCTGAGTGCGCGGCCTGGAGAGGTTGTCTAAGACGATCACAGTGTGACCAAGGGCGAGGTGATGAGCAGCATAGTTGACGCCGATGAAACCGGCGCCGCCAGTCACGAGGAGCTTCATGTCAGACGGGATTATAGCGACAAGCGAGCGTTCATGGTCTGGGACAAGCCCTTTCCATCGTGATGCGCTGCGCCAACAACACTCACACAGGGGCAAACCGCACCTTGCCGGTGGGGTGCTGCGTCGCCCTCTCAAGCGACCGCGAGCGCGGCAGGGTGTCGGACTCCATGTGATTCAGTGCGCAAACTCCCCGCTACGGCAACCAAGCCGGCAGCATCGCGTCCGCAGCGATCCGACGTCGCACGCTGCCATCCACCTTGAAGACCCATACCTCTGGCAGGGCATTGACCTCCAGCAGGTTATAGCGCTGTACGGCGATCCAAGCGCCATCGGGACTCCAAGCGAACGCTCCATGGCTGATGGTCGGCTCATTGGACAGCGGGCGACGATTCGTCCCATCAGAGGCGATCAGCCAAAGCTGTGGGCCCAGCACGCCACCGCTCAGTGGGGATTCCTGCCGCCCAAAGGCGATGAGGTCGCCCAACGGCGACCACGTCGGCCCGGTGTGCCGCTTGGCCTCGAGCGGCGTCAGCGCGGTGATGACGCCTGCGCTGAGATCGGCGCGCAGCAGTTGGTCATAGCTATCCGCTTCATACGCCCGCAGGTCGGGATACACCAACTGTGTGCCATCCGGCGACCAGGCGCCGGAGTCGCCCAGCACGCTGGGCAGCTCAACGCGCTGCTCGGTGCTCAGGTCCACGACGACGATCGCCGTGGCGTTGGGGTCGTAGAAGGCCAGCTTCTCTCCCACCGGCGCGAAGCGCGGCAACGACGCGATCTGCTGCGAATCCGCGAACAGCGGCGCGGTTTGTTTTGTGGCGATGTCGGCCAGCCAGATGCGCCCAGGCCCAGGCGAACGGCCGATCGCGCCCTGCACCAGCGTCCGGCGCTCATAGGCGATCCGCGTCCCATCGGCAGACCACGATGGCGATTGGCACACCTGGCCATCGCAGGCGACCAACAATTCGCGCCGGCCCTCGTCAAGGGAAAGAAGGTAGAGGTCGCGCTCGGCGTCCTGGGCAGCGCGGTCTGCGCTGTAGACGACCCGCGATCCATCCGGGCTGATCGCGTAGTCATAAATGCCGAACGGCTCATCGGTCAATTGCTGGCGCGTCTCCTCGACCAGGTCCAGCACAAAGAGATTGGGCCGACCGCTGGCCGGCGCGAGGAAGGTCAGGCGCGGGCGGCGCGTGCGAAAGTGCCACGTGTAGGCTTCCAACAGCGGCCGGCCACGCAGGCTGGTCGCGCCGGCGGCCAGCGTGACGCGGGAGGTGGTATCGGCCTGAAGGGCCGCAGCGGGCTGAAAGAAGACTGTGCTGCCGATCCAGCGCCACGTGCCACTGATCGGCGGCTCGATGCGCACCCGTTCCAGGACGGTCGGCGCGCTCATCGGCTCGGTGAAGACCAGCGCAATCGGGCTGCGGGTGGAGACATTCACAGCGGATGGGGGCGGCGTGGTCTGGCGCACGCGCGCACCGACCTGATCGCCGCGCAGGACGATCAGGCCGGTGAGTGACGCCAGGATCACGATGCTGCCCAGCGCCACGCGGTCAAGCCGATCAAATCGCCACATCGCAAGCGCATTGTATGCTTCAGTAGAGTGACTACAATAAGGCTCAGAAGTGACCACAAAAGAATCTCCAATAGAAGCGATCGGCATTCGTGAACTCAAGGCCCGCGCCTCAGAGGTGGTGCGCGCCGTCAAGGAACGCCGCGCCCGCTATGTCATCACCTTGCGTGGGCAGCCAGCGGCCATCCTCGTGCCGTTAGATGCCATGCCCCCGCAGCCGGATGCGGATGAAGTCTGGGCGCGGCTGGAGGAATTGGGCAAAGAGGTTGCGCGCAACTGGCAAAGCGAGAAGAGCGCTGTAGAGATCCTCTCAGAGATGCGGCGGTGAGCGATGTTTTTACTGTAGACGCTAGCGTCTTTGTCAGCGCCTTCACCCCATCAGAGCCGGCGCGTTCGGAGAGCAAAGGTTTTCTGAGTCGCATCCGGCACAGCAGCAGCACCATGCTAATTGTGCCCACCTTGGTTGTCGTCGAGATTGCCGCTGCTATTGGACGAGGGCAGGGTAAGCCTGACCTAGGGTATGCCTTTGCGATGGAGATCGGTCACTTCATAGGCACTACCTTTGTTCCCTTGGACAACGACCTCGCCGAAGCGGCTACCAAAATTGCTGCCGCCCATCGGCTGCGCGGCAGCGACGCGGTATACGTGGCGGTCGCACGACGTTTCGACGCTGTGTTGGTGACGCTGGATGCCGAGCAGGCGCGGCGCGCTGAGGCCGTCGTTCCTGTTCGCTCGCCCACATCAAGTTGAGATGTCTGCTTTGCCGAAAACGCTCGACAACTATAATCTAAGGCAAAGCGATTCGCTTAATTCTCCCCATCCGCGCCAGTGCGGCCTGGGGCCGGCGCGTGCGCTTCGAGGAGGACAACTGCATGAACTATCAGACCCGCCTTTTGCTCAGTTGGAGCGCCGCCGCCTTGCTCGCCGTGGTCGCGGTGGTCGCCGCCCAAGAGACGATTCAGCGCGCCGGCCAGGCCGCCAGCCAGTCCATCCCTATCCAGGATTGGCCACAGCTTGGCCGCGACGCGCAGCGCAGCAACTACTCACCGCTCCAGGTCAATCCCCCTTACTGCTACATCTGGAAGTGGTACGAGGTGCCGTTCGCCTCGCGCGCCCAGCCGGTTGTCGCAGCCGGGCGCCTGTTCATTGGCGGGATGGACGGCGTGTTCTACGCGCGGAACGCCAGCACCGGTGCGTCGTTGTGGACCTTCGCCGGCGACGGCAGCCCAATCCGTCATTCGGCTGGCGTGCTGAGCGACACGGTGGTCTTCAGCACCCACGAGGGCAACACCTTCGCCCTGGACGCTGCCACGGGCACCCTGCGCTGGCAGCGCGTCACCGGCCGCAGCGCCACCGCGCCGCTGATGGACGCTACGCGCAACCGCGTCGTGGTCGCCGCCACCGACGGCCGGCTGACCGCGCTCACCCTGAGCACCGGCGCGGTGGTCTGGCAATACCAGTCCGACGCGCCGATCCTCACCACGCCGGCCCTCAGCCGCGATGGGGCGCTGATCTTCGCCGGGAACGAGGCCGTGCGCGCCTTCGCCCTGAACGCCGAGAGCGGCGCGCTGGTCTGGCAGGCGCAGCTCTATGGCCAGAGCTTGAGCGAGCGGTATCCGGTCGTCTTGAGCGACACCGTGATCTACCGCTCGCAGCCGGTCTACAGCCTGTGGCAACTGCTGGGCGAGGGCGACACCGTGATGAACCAGGCCGGCACGGTCAATGCCGACTGGGACGCTGACTGGGCCGCGATCCGGCCTCACATCCAGAGCTACCTGGCGGGCAACCCGCACAAGCAAACGCTGTTCGCGCTGGATGCGGCCACCGGCGTCACGCGCGGTGTCGCGCCGGTGCTCTACACCTTTGGCAGCAGCGACGCGCCGGCCATGCCGGTGGTGCGGGCCGGCGCGCCCTACACGGCCTACGTGATGTACCGCGCCCGGCAGGGCATTCAGACCACCAGCCCGTGGTCGGTGCACGTGGCAACACAATACGACGCCGAGCTAGGGCTGTTGAGCACGCAGCAGCTCACTCAGATCATCGGCCTGCGCACGGC
>DAOTYZ010000120.1:0-2808 GCA_034434555.1 Candidatus Roseilinea sp. | reverse complement strand
TCCAAGTTGGTGGTGTCCTGGATTAACAGCACACAGTCGTGCTTCAAGACGCGCTCAATTGTGCTGCGAATATGGCCATCGAGAATCGCTTCGGGAGTCACACGCTGATTGTCCCAGAAACGGTAGACCGCCTTTGTTTTTGCCCAATGCCTGCGGCACGCTCACAGTCGGTTTGGCACTGAGGGTTTCTACGATATCTATCAGACGGCGATTTAGGCGCTTGTCCCCTAAATCCGCGTATCTTCGGCAGCCCAGCTTTGCATAGCATTTGACCTCTTCCCTCATTATGTCCTACACGCGCTCGCATCTCTTGTAGCCTTCCTACTTGTGGGTAATGCTAAGCGCACGCGGGGGAAGGTTTCCACATAGAGCGCCGCGCTTCTAGGTTGCCCCCATTGGTGAACGCACCCCCTTTTGGCCGAGGCTTTCTATAATCAAAGCATCAGCAAGAGGGCGCGATGAACATCCTGGCAGGCGACATCGGCGGCACGAAGACGATCCTGGCTGTCTTCTCCAGCCAGCAGGGCGCGCGCGAGCCTATCGCCGAAGCGACCTTCTCTAGCGCGAATTACGCCGATCTGGAGTCCATGGCCCTGGCGTTCCTCTCCGATGTCGGGCTGGGCGTCTCGCGAGCGGTGTTTGGCGTGGCCGGCCCGGTGCTGAACGGCACGGCGCAGATCACCAACCTGCCATGGGTAATGAGCGAACAGCACCTGCGCGAAGTGTTGGGCCTGCCCCACGTCCGCCTGATCAACGACTTGGAGGCCATCGCGCATGCCGTGCTGGTGTTGAACGATGATGACCTGGTCGCGCTCAACGACGTCGCACCAACGCCCCAGGGTGCGATCGGGGTGATCGCGCCGGGCACAGGACTGGGGGAGGCCTTCTTGCTCTGGGTCAACGGGCGTTACTACGCCTTCCCCTCGGAGGGAGGCCATAACGATTTCGCCCCCAGCAACGAGCTAGAAGGCGACCTGCTGCGCTATTTGCAACGCAAGTTCGGTCGCGCCAGTTACGAGCGGGTGTGTTCCGGCATCGGCATACCAAACGTGTATCGCTTTCTGCGCGATTGCGCCCATCTGCCGGAATCGCCCGCCGTGGCCGAACAGCTCGCAGCGACCAAGGACCCCACGCCGGTGATTGTGGCCAATGCCCTGGCCAATCCTCCTGACCCGCTCTGCGCCCAAGCGATGGACATCTTCACGTCTGTGCTGGCGGCTGAAGCCGGCAACCTGGCGCTGACCGTGATCGCCACGGGCGGCATCTACCTGGGCGGGGGCATCCCGCCACGCATCCTGCCGCTCTTGCAACGCGATTCGTTCATGAACACCTTTCGCCGCAAGGGCCGGCTCTCCGGCCTGATGGAGCGCATCCCAGTGCGGGTGATCATGAACTCCAAGGCCGGCTTGCTGGGCGCGGCGCGCGCGGCGTTTGAGATAGAAGCGACCTAAGCCAGCGCAGCGCGCAGGGCGGCGAAACCCTCGGCCACGCTATAGCCCTGCGAATAGACCGCAGATCCCACAACCGCGATGCTGGCGCCGGCGTCGCGCACTTCGCCGATCGTCCTTGGATTGATGCCACCGTCCACCTCCAGCTCTGCCCGTACCCCGAGCGCATCGAGCATGGCGCGCATGCGCCGAATCCGCGCGGTGGCAGCCGGGATGTAGGTTTGGCCGCCAAAGCCCGGCTCGACCGACATGATCAGCACTAAGTCAATGAGCGGCAGGGCTTCTTCCACGGCGCTGAGCGGCGTCAATGGGTTAAGGGCGACGCCCGCTTGTAGCCCCAGCGCCCGCAACTGTTGAATGGTCGAGTAAAGGTGGGGACAGGCTTCTACGTGCACGATGACGCGCTGCATGCCGGCTTCTTTGTAATCTCTGAAGAAACGCTCCGGCTGTTGGATCATCAGATGCGCCTCGCAGGGCAACCGCGTGCTCTCGCGCACGGCGCGGCAGATCGCCGCGCCAAAGGTGATGTTCGGCACAAACGCGCCATCCATGACATCCAGATGAAACCAGTCTGCGCCGGCGCGTTCGGCTTCTTGAATTTGCTCGCTCAGCCGGGCGAAGTTGGCGGTGTAGATTGAGGGAGCGAGTTTCATCGCGCTGATCATACAGCGCAGACCGGCGGGATGCGTCCGCGGGCAGGGGCAACGATGCGGCTCCCCGAGAAGCGCTGCGGAGTGGCACAGGCGGTCGTGTCATTCTGAGCAACAGCGCAGCAGGGGCGGTTCGCGAACCGCCCCTGCGTTTGCGGGCTGGCGCGGCCTCGGTCAACACGGCCGCTTAGATGCTTCGCTGCGCTAGCATAACAGTAGGGTTAGGTATAAGTGACTTCGCGGGGCTTCGGTCGGGCAGGACTTTAGACGCTTCGCGTTGGCATGACAGACGGATATGACGAGCTGAACGAAACGCTCGTGTGTAAATCCGAACTCACGTTATAGAGGGTGGGCGACGGCGTTGCCGTCGCCCACCAGGGTTCTGCCCCTGGCTGTGAATGCACCCCTCTTAAGACGACCTTGCTTCGCTTTGTTACAATCCAGCACGTAATCGCTATGAACCTGCGTCGCATTTCACTGCTCCTCGTCACTTTGCTTAACCTGATCGTCTCGCTCCCCGCAATTGCCCAGTCACCTGCTCGCCCGATCCTGGCCGACTACGTGATGTGGTATCAGCCCGACACGTTCGACGGCGGCAAGACCTTCGACGTGCCGGCTGCCGGCCCGTACCACTCCGACGACCCGGCCACTATCCAACACCACCTCGCGCTGGCCAAGCGCGCCTGCCTGGATGGGTTCGCCACGCACTG
>DAOTYZ010000119.1:0-11098 GCA_034434555.1 Candidatus Roseilinea sp. | reverse complement strand
CACGACAACATGAAGAGTGAGAATGACCACGCGCTGCGCGCGATGTTGGCAAGCTTGGTTGCGCGCCTACGCGCCTGGAGGGTCGTCGGGGGGGTTGGGCTTTGCTTGCTCAGCACGCTCACCTTGCTGACGCTGCTGGGCCTCAACACCGGCGGAGCCGTCGTGCATTGGGCCAGATTGGCGCAGCAAGCGTTTGGTCTGGGCGTCTTTCCGCTGTGCTTAGCGCTGCTGGTGGTAGGCATCCAGCTTCTCCTGCGGCCAACGACCCCGTGGTCGCAGCGGTCCTGGGTGCGCCTCATTGCCGCTGAGGTGGCTTTCCTCGCGCTGCTGGGCCTCTTCCACAGCGTGGCGCTCGGCAGCGATCCTTATCAGCTCGTCCTGGAGGGCAGCGGTGGCGGCGCGGTGGGCTGGGTGTTGGCCGAATTGGCCTGGCGGGCGCTGGGCGCGACCGGCAGCCAAGCCACACCGGGGCTGCGCTTGCTGACCGCTGCGGCCTGGCTCGCCCTGCTCGTGCCCAGCGCTCTGATCGCCGTTGCGCCCTGGCTGCGCGCAGACAGTTCGCTCGCCCGCCAGCCAACAACACCCGCAGCCCCGCCTGCGCCTGCCCTGCTCGAAGACCAGCGATCCCACGCTCGCGCGCCGGATCGCCCTGCCCCACAGCGCGCCGGCCCATCGCCCGAAGCCAGCGAGGCGGTCATCGTCATGGGCAACACTTCTAAGCCGAAGGGCAAACCCTCCGCGACCCGCCCAAGCGCGCTGCCCCCGCTGACCCTGCTACAAGCGATGAAACAGCCGACCGGCGCGCAGAGCGATGCGGAGGTTAAGCGCAAGGCAGCGGTCATCGAGACCACGCTGGCCCAATTTGGGTTGGCAGCAAGGGTGGCCGAGATTCGAGTTGGGCCGACGATCACGCAGTTCGGGGTCGAGCCAGGCTACGTTGACCGCAGCCCGCAACAGCGCGAGAAAGCTGCGCAACGGCTACGCAACGCTGTGGCCTCAGCGCTCTACGAATCCATCAACGTTGCGCTGAGCGCCGACCGCACGGCGGCGCTGCTAGAGCTGCCCGCAGCGATCGTGGACGCGCGCGAGGCCGGCTTTCGCGCGCTGCTGCGCGCTCTGCTCAGTGAGCTGGACCTCAGCACCAGCATCGCTGAAGGCGAACGGCGCGCTGGCCGAGCCTATTTTGAGATCGGCGCCGACACCGAACGCAAGCTGCGGATCAAACTCAGCCAGGTCAACGGCCTGCGCGGCGCGCTGACCGATCAACTCATGGCGCGCCTATTTCGCTTCGACGACTTCGCTCAAAGCGATTTGCTCACCGAACGGCTGACCATCCGATTTCCTGCCGGCCTGGGCGAGGCGATCAACTTGAAGGAAACGTTAGAGGCCACGTTGGCCAGCCTGGGGTTAGCCGGCAGCGTTATCACCACCAAGCGCGCGCCACAGGCCGTCGTGGAATGGCAGAAACAAGCGCAAAAGGTGCGCGTGAGCGCCATCGCAGCCCTGCAGAACGACCTGGCCCTGGCCCTGGCAGCGCCATCCATCCGCATCGAAGCACCCATCCCCGGTCGCGCGCTGGTGGGCGTCGAGGTGCCGAATGCGCAGGTCAGCCTGGTGGACCTGCGCTCGCTCATGGAGAGCGAGGCGTTCCGCCGGCTGGCCGAGAAATCCCCCTTGGCCATCGCCCTGGGTCGGGATGTCTCCGGCGCACCATACGCAGCGGACCTGGCGCGCATGCCGCACCTGTTGATCGCCGGCACCACCGGCAGCGGCAAGAGTGTGTGCATCAGCACGATCACGGTGTGCCTGGCGATGAACAACCGGCCAGAGGAGCTGAAGCTGGTCCTGATTGACCCGAAGATGGTGGAACTCTCCCGCTTTGCCGGCCTGCCGCACGTGATCGGCAAGCCGGAGAGCGACATTGAGCGCATCCCTGCCGTGCTGCGGTGGGTGACGCGCGAGATGGACGCGCGCTACAAGCAATTCGCCCAGCTCGGCGCGCGCAACCTTCCGGAATACAACCAGATCGTGGCCCACCGCGATGAGCCAACGCTGCCATACATCGTGGTGCTGATAGATGAGCTGGCCGACCTGATGCTCCAATCGCCCATCGAGACCGAGAAGACCATCTGCCGGCTGGCGCAGATGGCGCGCGCGACCGGCATTCACCTGGTGGTGGCCACCCAGCGCCCCAGCGTGGATGTGGTCACCGGCCTGATCAAGGCCAACTTCCCGGCCCGCATCTCGTTCGCCGTCGCCTCGGCCACCGATTCGCGCGTGATCCTGGATCAAACCGGCGCGGAGTCGTTGCTGGGGCGCGGCGACATGCTCTTCCTCAACCCAGAATCGGGTAATCCTGTGCGCCTGCAAGGCGCCTTCGTCAGTGAGCGCGAGATCCGCAACGTCATCGAGTGGTGGCAAAAGCAGATGGCAGGCGCGCAACCGGAGACAGGCGATGCGCCCTGGGAGTCGGTCGTGGCCGAGGTGGCGGCTGAGCGCACCCATCTTGGCGGGCGGGGCAGCGCGCGCGGTGAGGAAGGGGATGACGACGGGCTGCTCGAACGCGCGATGGAGATCATCCGCACGACGGGCAACGTCAGCACCTCGCTGTTGCAGCGCAAGCTGCGCATTGGCTATCCGCGCGCGGCACGGCTGATGGAGGAGCTACAGGAGATGGGCTACATCAGCGGGCCAAGCCGACAGGCCGGCAAGGGCCGCGAGGTGATCCGCGATTAGCGGTTCATCTCCGGCAGGATCACGCGAAACAGAAGATAGACGTTAAAGCCCGCCAGGCCGAGCGACATCGCTATCCATAGCCAGCGCGCCGGCGTCGTCCAGCGTCTGAAGGCAAAGTCCCAGCCCAGCGCCAGCGCCGTTGCTATTGGGATGAGGGCGGGGAAGAGATAGCGCCCTTGGTGCTGGACAAACTGCGCGTTGTACCAGAGGAAGGCCAGTAGGGTGAGCAGGGCCAGCGTTGCCATCAGCGTCAGCGCCCGCGACTGCGAGAGGGTGAGCGCAGCGTCGGCTCGTTCGGCGCGCCCTTCGCACCACCACCAGGCCAGAAACAAGCCTGCCGAGAGCAAAGTAAAGGCCAGCAAGAGAATGTACAGCCACGAGGCGAGCGGGATGGTCATCCAGCCAAACTGGCCCCAGAACGATTGAAACGTCGTCCGTAACATTTGAAGGAGCCATCCGCCCAGGCCGTGCTCGGCCAGCCATTCGGCCGTCGTCGGCTGCCCGATCACCACCGCGTTATGCCGCTGCAAACCGAGGAAGTCCGTACCACCATAGAGCATGATGTTGCGCGCCCACCACGGCAGGCCAAATAGCCCACCGACGGCAGCGACGATCGCCAGCAAGCCCAGCATGTTCCGCTGATTGCACAGCCCCTGCGTGCGGCCCGCCCACCATATCCCCAGCAGCGCGATTGGCAGAGCCAAGTAAGCCTGCGCCTTGGTCAGCAGGCTCAGGCCGACGAGCACGCCCAATCGCACGGCGCGCCCTGCGGTGAGCGCATCTGCGCCAGTCACCAGCCGCACAGCCGCGAGCAGCGTCAAGCCCAGGAGGGCCTCGGCCAGCGCGTCGTTGTTATAGCTGGCCATGAGCGCCAGATGCTGTGGCAGCAGGGCGAAGAAGCCGGCAGCCAGCGCAGCCAGCGCGGGCCGCGCCAGGAAGATCACATTGACCACGGCGTAGGCGCATGCCACGCCCAGCGCGCCCACCAGCAGGACAAACAGGCGCAGCGCGAGCAAGTCGCCGTTCGACAAGACGAATACAGGCACCGAGAGTAAATAGAACAACGGGGGCTGATGATCCTCATAAGTCATCTTTGCTGTGGCGATCTCCCTCGCGGTTGGGCTGATCGGCACCAGGCCGGCCGTCCAATCCTGTGATTCGATCACGGGGAAACGCCCCTCAACTGCCAACTGGCGGACGTAGTTATAGTGGGCGGGTTCATCGGGATTTTGCCAGGCCGGAATCGAACGGGCGAATAAGCTGCCGATGACCAGGTATAAGCCGAGCACGGCTGTCAGCGGCCAGTGGCGAAGGAGGAGGCTCATCGCGGCGTATTCTAATGACGCGGATATGCGCGCCTGGACGCAATATCTGTTCAATCAGCTTTACACCAATTTCGCCTGGGCATACGATGTCGTCGCAGCCATGGCCTCGCTCGGCGAGTGGCAGCGCTGGGGACAGGCCGCGCTGGCGTTCCTCCCGCGCGATGGCCGCGTGTTGGAGATCGCGCATGGGCCAGGCCACCTTCAGGCAGCGATGCACCAAGCCGGTTATCGGGCTTTTGGGATTGACCTTTCGCCGCAGATGAGCCGCCTGGCCCATCGGCGCACGCTCTGCTACGGGCCGCATCTGGCGCGCGCCGACGCGCTGTATCTGCCGTTTGCCGACAGCGCGTTTGCCGGCGCGGTCAGCACCTTTCCGGCCCAGTTCATCCTCGCGCCGCAGATGCTGGTCGAAGTACACCGGGTCTTGATTCCCGGCGGGGTGTTCGTCGTGGTGCCGGCGGTGCGCCTGATTGGTCAAGACCTGTTTGCGAGCGCGCTCCGATTGGCTTATCGCCTCACCGGCCAGCGCGCGGACATTGACGCGCTGGGCAAGGGGCGCTTTGAGGCTGCCGGCCTGCGCTTCGCGCGATATGCGATCCTCGCACCGCGCGCCGAAGTGGTGGTGTGGGTTGGGTCTAAGCCGGCTGGCTGAGCTGGTGTGGCTCGTAGATCGGCGCGCTGCAGGTGGTGCCGCGACAGACGAAGGCAACCGGCAGCCTGGCGGTTGGGTAGCCGCGCCGTTGAATCACGTCAGCGTCATGATCCGGATGCAACACGCGCACGATGCGCCAAGGCGCGTATTGCGCATGCGCCGCGCGCACAAAAGGCGTGACGGACGCATCCTGACCGACGATGACCACTTCGTCAGGCAGTTCCATAGCGCGCATCACCGCCAAGGCATAGGGAGCGGCGTGTTCGCGATAGCGCTTGTATTCATGCGCGAAGGCCGCCAGGGCCGCTTGTGCGACTTGTTCCCAGGCCGGTTCGTCGGTCAGGTAACGCAGCGTCGTGAGCGCCTCGGCCATCGTGCAGTTGTCGAAGATAGGCTGAATGCGCACGCGCAGCATCCCCTGCGCATTTGGGTCGGCTGGCGTGTCGTAAAACCCTCCTTCTGGCGCGCGCAAGGCTTGCATGGCGAAGTCGGTCAGCCGGCGCGCGATGGCCAACGCCTCGCCGGCCAACGCCGGTTGATGTTGCACGATGTCCAGACATGCCTTGGTCAGCGCGGCTTGGTCACCGAGCTGGCCGCTCAGGGTGCCACGCGCAAAGTCGCCTGCGCGCGGCAGCAGCGAATGCACCACGCTGCCATCGGGACCGACGCAGCGCTCGATTAATGTGCGCCAGGTGCGGATGGCCAGCTCAGCATAGCCGGCGCGCTCGAAAAGGATGTCTAACTGTAACAAGGCCGAGACCATCAGCGCGTTCCAGTCGGCATATAGCCGCCAGTCAATGAACGGCGGCTGGACCTGGGCGCGCTCCGCGCGCGAGAGCATGTAGTAGTCCTCGTCGGCGTCTTGGCTGCCGGCGAAATAGGTCAGCCCCGGCTCATCGCGCAGCAGCGTCGTCGTCAGGTAGTCCAGCGCATGCGCGACGATCTGGGTCAGGGCCTCGGCGTCGTCGTGGCGACCGGCGCGCCGGCAGAGCTGAATGGCGTGTGCATATACCGGCAGCAAGCGCGCATGATCCTCCAGCATCTTCTCAAAGTGAGGCACGCTCCAGTCAGGCGTAGTTGAATAGCGGAACCAGCCGCCGGCCACCAGGTCGTACATGCCTTTGCTGCCCATGGCGATCAGCGTCTGGACGACCATGTTCAGAAGCTGTGCTTCGCCGCGCCGGGCGTATAGCGCCAACAGCAGCGCCCAAGCATCACTCATGGGGAACTTTTGCCCATCGCCCAGGCCGCCGTTTCGCCAGTCGTAGCTGCGGATGATCGCGCTGGCCACGGCACTAACGACCTCATCAACTGCCGGCGCAGCGTCAACTGAGGGCTGCCGAGCGCGTGCTGCGTTCAGCGCGCGTTGGGCGTCGCTCTGCTGCACCTGTTTCAGGATCTCTTCGCGTTCATCGCGCCAAACTTGAAGCACCCGCTGAAGAAGCTGGCGCATCTGCATGGGCGCTAGATAGGTCGCGCCGTAGATCAAATCCCCATCGGGCGTGAGGAAGCAAGTCGTCGGCCAACCGCCCATGTTGTAGCGCGCGTTGACGTCTGGCCGCTGGTCGTTATCCACCCGGATGGGGATGAAGTGGTCGTTAATGAATTCGGCAATTTGCGGATTGTTATACACGCCGGTGTGAATGGGGTCGCCGGGGATGCCGCGATCCATCACATGGCACCAATGACACCACACCGCGCTGATGCCCAGAAGGACTGGTTTGTTTTGGGCCTTGGCTTCTGCAAATGCCGCTTCGCCCCACTCCCGCCATTGCACTTTTGTTTCGCCTGACATGAGCAGATTTTATCCAGATGGCGCGCGGGATAAGTTAAAGGGCGTTTAGCAGTGGGGAACTGCTCGCAGGCTGCTCACTTATCTCTATAGGGGTGGGCGATGGCAGTGCCGTCGCCCACCCGAGGTTTAAGGGATTGCGCTGTGCATTCACGAGCCGGCGCAGGAGCGGCCTTAAGCCACGCGGCGCGCGCTGGTGGTGATGGCGCGCGAGGTGCTGTTGCGCTCCAGGCCCACCAGCACCTGGCTCAGGTCATCTAGCCGCGCCAACACTTGCTCCGCGCCGCGCGCCACGCAGGTAAGCGCGTCTTCGGCAAGCCAGGTGTGGATGTTTGTCTCGTCAGCGATGCGCTCGACCATGCCCTGGAGCAGCGCGCCGCCGCCGGATAGCGCGATGCCCGTTTCCATCAGGTCGGCCACCAGCTCCGGCGGGGTCTCGTCGAGGGTGCTGCGCACCGTCTCTACAATCGTGTTCACCGAGTTGGCCAGGGCCTCGCGGATTTCAATCGAGGAGACCTCAACCGCCTCGGGCAGGCCGGTGACCAGGTTGCGTCCGCGCAGCGTCATGGTCTTCTCCTCCGGCAGGGGGAAAGCCGATCCGATGGCGATCTTCACCTTCTCGGCCATGCGCTCGCCGATCAACAGGTTGTACTTTTGGCGCGCATAGTTAATGAGGTCCTCATCCATTTCATCGCCGGCGACGCGGATGGAGCGGCTGACGACAATGCCGCCCAATGAGAAGACGGCTACTTCCGTTGTGCCGCCGCCGATGTCCACGATCAGCGACCCTTGCGCTTCGGTCACCGGCAAGCCAGCGCCGATCGCCGCGGCCATTGGTTCTTCGATCAGATAGACCTCGCGCGCGCCGGCTGAACGCGCAGCGTCGTACACCGCGCGTTTCTCCACCTCGGTGACCCCTGAGGGAATGCCGATCACCACGCGCGGGCGGGGGATATTGAACAAATGACGGCTATGGGCCTTCTTGATGAAATAGTCCAGCATCGCCTCCGTGATCTCGAAGTCAGAGATCACCCCGTCGCGCAACGGACGGATAGCGACGATCTTGGCCGGCGTGCGCCCCACCATTTCTTTGGCTTCCGCCCCCACAGCCAGCACCTGGCGCGTCTTGCGATTGATCGCCACCCAGGAGGGTTCGTTGATGACGATCCCCTGGCCGCGCACGGCCACCAGCGTGTTGGCTGTGCCCAGATCTATCCCTAGATCGAGCGAGAAGAGGCCTAGGAATCGGTCAATGATGCTGGCCATAGTTCACACGCCACTCGCTTAACCAGAGCGCCTCGCGTGCAAGGTTAAAGACTTTCAAATTATAGGCTCATTCGCTTCAGATGGGTATGTTGGGAGTGTTCCAACTCGGGACGAAAAGGCTGCGCGGTTGGGCACACGTGTTGGTCATCCGCAAGCGCATCGCTCGTGTCATCGTTGTGAATCGGGTACACCTTGGTTGGGCGAGATTTAGACGCCTCGCTGCGTGAGCATGACAAAGTGGTTCTGTGAACGATATTCGTGAACGCATCAGCGTAAGTCTTAACGTAAGCTCGGAGTTTGGGGCGCATACGCCTAGCGTGAACAGCACGAAGCGCACAAAAGGGACACCAGCATCCTGCCCCACCCATGTTATTCTGAGTAGCGAAGAATCTAAGCTCGCGGCGAACCGAAGGGTGGCCGAGGTACCAGCATTCGCCAAGCGCGCCGCTGACTGGCAAAAACAAGTGGGCGAAGGCTCTGCCTTCGCCCACTGAGGAACCTATCGCCTACCGGCGCGCCCGCCGCGCTCTGGCCCACCGCCCCGCGTAGGCGGCGATGGGCGCTTGCCGCCGTTGTTGGTCGCACGGCGCGGACCACCGCGCCCGCCCCCGCGATCAGCTTCCTGGGCTTCTTCTAGGGTCATGCCTTCCAGCACGGCCCGCCGGCTGAGGCGGATTTTGCCGTTCTCGTTGCCGATCACCATGACCGTGACTTCCTGGCCTACTTTCACCTCGTCGGCCACGTTGCGCACGGGTCGGTCGCTGAGCTGCGAGACGTGGATCATGCCATCCGTATCGGGCAGGATCTCGACGAAAGCGCCGAACTCGGTGATGCGCACCACCTTGCCGGTGTAGATGCCGCCCAGCGTCACCGTGCCGGTGAGTGCCTCCACCATTTCTTGTGCGCGACGGGCTGCCTCGCCATCGGTGGCCGAGATAAATACGCGGCCGTCATCCTCAATGTCAATCTTGGCCCCGGTTTGGTCTTGAATATTGCGCACAGTCTTGCCGCCTGGGCCGATGACGGCGCCGATCTTCTCTGGGTCAATGCTGATGACGAGCATGCGCGGGGCATGCGCTCTGAGATTCGGGCGCGGCTCGGCAATCACGGCCAACATGCGCTCCAGGATGGCCAGCCGGCCCTCACGGGCCTGTTCAAGCGCCTCCTTCAAAATCTGGGGGGTCAGGCCGGAAATCTTGATGTCCATCTGAAGCGCAGTGATGCCCTTCTTTGTGCCAGCCACTTTGAAGTCCATGTCGCCGATGTGGTCTTCCAGACCTTGGATGTCGCTCAGGATGGCATAGCCTTCGGAGATGCCCCCTGGCGCGGTGATCAGGCCCATAGCGATGCCGGCCACCGGCGCCTTGATCGGCACGCCGGCATCCATCAGGGCCAGCGTGCTGCCACAGACGCTGCCCATCGAGGTCGAGCCGTTGGAGGAGAGGACTTCGCTCACCACGCGCAACGTGTAAGGGAATTCATCTTCGTCGGGGATCACCGGCAGCAGCGCGCGCTCGGCCAATGCGCTATGGCCGATCTCTCGACGGCTGCTGCCGCGCAGCACCTTCACCTCGCCGGTGGAGAACGGCGGGAAGTTGTAGTGGTGCATGTAGCGCTTCTCCTCGACCGGATACAGGCCGTCAAGCGGTTGCGCATCGCCCTTGCTGCCAAGCGTAACAATGGAGAGAATTTGTGTCTCGCCGCGAGTGAACAGGCCGGCGCCGTGCGCGCGGGGGCTCAGGTGTTCGCCCACTTCTGCCCAAACCGGGCGAATCTCCTTTGGCCGGCGGCCATCGGGTCGTATGCCGTCGCGCAGGATGCGCATGCGCACAGCTTCGCTGGTCACGTCCTTCACCACTTGGTGCAATTCATCCGCGTTCACGTCGCCGATGGATTGCATCTGAGCCAGCACCTCGCCCTCCAAGGCATCCAGGATGGCCTGGCGTTCGGCTTTCTCCAGCTCCTGTTCGATTGCCTCTTGAACGCGATTGCCGAGCGCCTCGCGCACGCGCTGGTTGAACGCCTCATCGCGCCCGAACTTCGGATAGTCGGCCTTGGGCTTGCCGATTTCTTGGCGCATCCTGTGCTGCAGGGCGACGAACTCTTGGATGGACTGATGGGCCAGCTCGAGCGCGCGCACCATGGTGGCTTCATCTACCTCGTTGGCCCCGCACTCCACCATCACAATGGCGTCTTTTGTGCCGGCGACGCGCAAATCTAGGTCGCTATACTGCATCTCTGGGATGGTGGGGTTGATCACCAGCTCGCCATTGATCAGCCCGATGCGCACCGCGCCAACCGGGTTATCGAACGGCACATCGCTGATCACCAGCGCAGCGCTGGCCGCATTCACCGCCAGCACGTCAATGTCGTTCACTTGGTCGTGCGAGAGGGCAGTGACGATGATTTGCACGTCGTTGCGCAAGTCATCGGGAAAGAGGGGACGCAGCGGGCGGTCCACTAAGCGCGCAATCAAAATCGCTGCTTCAGGCGGGCGTCCTTCGCGGCGGAAGTAGCTGCCGGGGATGCGGCCAGCGGCGTAGAGCCGCTCTTCGTATTCCACGCTCAGTGGGAAGAAGTCAATGCCCTGGCGGACTGTCTTGGCCATAGTCGCGGTAGCCAGCACCATCGTATCGCCCATCCGCGCTGTGACGGCTCCGCCGGCCTGCAAGGCCAATCGTCCTGTCTCAAGCTGAATCTCTTTGTCGCCAATCCGCGCCGTGTAAACGTAATTTGTCGGCTTAGGCGCTTCAATGATCCGTGTTACGTTTGTCGCTGACATCGTTCGCTCCCAGTCAAACTGACGCGAGGCCAAACGCGTGTGCGCGCCTCACGCCAATGCTTAGCCTACTGTCTGGCGCGGAGAGGGAGCGGTTAGAGGTTAGAAGTCAACCGCCGAACGTATGTTCAGAAGCTGGCTTCTAACATCTATCACCGCCACCCTCTCACAGCCAGATACACACAGAGGCACGGTAAACGTGCCTCTGTGGATTCCCTATTTCCTCAACCCCAGTTTGGCGAGCAGTTGACGATAGGCCTGTGGGTCTCTGGCGGCTAGATACTTGAGATGTGCACGCCGCTTGCCGACCAGCAACAGCAGCCCACGCCGGGAACTTTCGTCGTGCCTATGTATCTTTAGGTGCTCGTTCAGACGGTTGATGCGCTGGGTAAGCAACGCCACCTGTACCGCTGACGAGCCGGTGTCGTTTGGACTGACCGCAAATTGTTCGATGACCGCGTTCTTCTCGTCTTTGCTCAGCGCCACTGGATTGTTACGCTCCTTTTATGTCTTCATCGCAGCCGGTGGCTGCGCATAAGCTGGTTTAG
>DAOTYZ010000118.1:0-2234 GCA_034434555.1 Candidatus Roseilinea sp. | reverse complement strand
ACCGGGCGCGGGGCTGCGGGCGCGGCGCTCCGCGCACCACCCCCGGCGAACGACAGCGCCAGCAACAGCACACTGAGCAGGGTGATGCCGCCGGCGATCATTAAGACGTTCGTGTTCTGTCGTGACATGGCGCTCCTCTAGCTGAGTATCGCGCAGCACAACACCAGTTCCCTGGCCGCTCTCACCTCGTCCAGCCGCTTGAGCGGGGCGGTGTGCGGCGCGTCCTTGAGCAACTTTGGATTGTGTCGCGCCTCCTCGGCGATCTTGAGCATGGCGTCGCAGAAGCGATCCAGCGTTTGTTTGGACTCGGTCTCGGTTGGCTCGATCAGCAAGGCTTCGGGGACGATTTTGGGCAGCGGGAAGTAGTTCGTCGGCGGGTGAAAGCCGTAGTCCATCAGCCGCTTGGAGATGTCCAGCGCGACGATCTCCGGCGCGCCGGCGATCTTGCCCTGGGCGCAGGTCTCGTGCATGCAGAAGCGCTCGCCGTGAGGGAAGGGATACGTGTCGCGCAACCGCGCCTGGATATAGTTGGCGTTCAACACAGCGTGTTGACTGACGGCGCGCAGCCCTTCTTCGCCGTGGATGCGGATGTAAGTGTAGGCGCGCACCAGCATGCCGAAGTTGCCGTGGAAAGCGCGCATCCGCCCGATGCTCTTGGGCGGCATATACCATTCGTAGCGCGCCTCGCCCTCGGCATCCTCGACCGTGCGCACGATCGGGCCGGGCAGGAAATCGGCGAGCTGTCGGCTCACCACCACAGGCCCGCTGCCGGGGCCGCCCCCGCCGTGCGGCGTGCTGAACGTCTTGTGTAGGTTGTAGTGCAGCACGTCGAAGCCGATCTCGCCGGGTTTGGCGATCCCCAGGAGGGCGTTCATGTTGGCTCCGTCCCCGTATACCAGCCCGCCGGCTTCGTGCACGAGATGGCACACTTCTTCGATGTGCTCCTCGAACATCCCAAGGGTGTTCGGGTTGGTGATCATCAGGCCGCACACCGTGTCGTCCAAGTTGGCCTTCAGCGCCGTCAGGTCCACGTTGCCGCGTTTATCCGATGGAATCTCGACCACCGTCAGGCCGGCCATGGCCGATGAGGCGGGGTTGGTGCCGTGCGCGCTATCGGGGATCAGCATCTTGGTGCGCTGGTGCTCGCCTCGGTCGGTGTGGTAAGCGCGCATGATCAAGATGCCCGTGAACTCGCCTTGAGCGCCGGCTGCGGGCTGTAGGCTACAAGCGGCGAAGCCGCCGATCTCGGCCAAGAAGTTTTGCAGCTCATACATCAGGCACAGCGCGCCCTGGGCGGCGTCCGGATCTACGAGCGGATGCAACAGCGCGAAGCCGGGCAAGCGTGCCGCGTCCTCGTTGACGCGCGGGTTATATTTCATCGTGCAACTGCCCAGCGGATACATGGTCGTGTCCACGGCCATGTTGAGCTGCGAGAGGTGCGTGAAATGGCGGGTGACATCCACTTGGCTCACTTCCAGCAGCGGCAGATGGTCGCGCAACAACTCCGCCGGCAGCTCATAGGGGGGCACATCGCTCTCCGGCAGCCGCACACCCTGGCGGCCCGGCGATGAAAGGTCAAAAATCAGTGGTTCTAAAACGTCCCTGTCCATATACAAATGCGGCCCGATCTTAGCGCAGTTGACCGGCTGAGCAGGGGGGTCCTGTCACCCTGAGCGAAGCGAAGGGTCTAGAACTCATCTCAGAAATAGTGTCTTTAACGTGAGTTCGGAGTTTAGGGTGCATACGCTTGGCGTGAAGCGCAAAATATCCCGCCCCCTTGTCATTCTGAGCACAGCAAAGAATCTAAGCTCGCGGCTAACCAAGTTGCCGCGAAGCAGCAGGCCGGGGGATGGCGCTCAGTCTAGCAGCCCCCTTTCTTTTCCCTGCACGCGGGGGAAAGCAAGGGGTGAAATCCCGCCCAACCAAAACACCGCGAAGTCACCCGACCTCCTGCCTCAGCGACCCCGCAGCGCTTCAGTCCGGCGCGCAGGGGCAGTTCGCGAACCGTCTCTGCTGCGCTGCGGCAGCCTAGCAATTGATGCATAGCATGCTCGCCAATCCCCCAAGCACTTATGGGTAATGCTAAGCCCCGCGTGTGGGGAATCGGAAGGGGGCGTAGCTCTTGCTGCGGATACCGGAGTGCTCAACTTTGGAGTAACTTGGCTCACTGATATTTAAACCGCCGAGGCGCAGAGAAATAACCTCTGCGTCCTCCGCGGTGCATGTTTCTTGTA
>DAOTYZ010000117.1:0-5332 GCA_034434555.1 Candidatus Roseilinea sp. | reverse complement strand
GAGGTCATCGCCCGCTTCTCACCAGCTTGATCTCCAGGATCAACGGGTCCTCCGTCGCATCCTCAATCGTCCATTTTTTCTCGACGACCGGCCGATAGCCCTTTGCGCCGACGATGAAATCGTGCGGCACGCCCACCGGTATTGGCTTGCTCAGGACGAACTCGCCCTTGCTGTTGGTCTCGGCAAAGGCGAAGACGTCGTCATCCGACCCGCCATTCAGCCAATCATCTACGGAGACGCCTTCGTTGAGCACGACCACCAGCGCGCCGCGGATGGGCCGGCCGCTGCGCGAATCAACCACGGTGCCTTGCACCGTCACCGCTTCCTGCGCCTGACCATCACCGCCGACGATGACCGTGCCTTCTGCGATCAGCTTCTTGTTGATGTAGAAGGCGACGCCGTATTCGCCATCCTCCAGGGGGGAATCATCTTTGGTGAACAAAGACACGGAGAAGTTGCCCGGCTTGTTGTCGGCCTTCGGCCTGTCCTCAGCCGTGAGGATGGCTTCGCCTTCGTATGACCACACAGTGACGATGGTGGTGCGGCGAGGGATGCAGTTGTATTCAAATTGCGCGGTGATGCGCGATGTCCCGCTGGGATAGCTCTCTACTTCCTCGACCTCTTCCTGGTCCTCTTCGCTCACTGTGACCCAGATCACCTCGCCGGCCTTGAGTTCCGTGCACCCCCCGCTGCGCTGGCCGGGCGAGCTGAAATTAGCGGACGCAGCGACCAAATCGCCGGCTGCCCGCTGAACCTGACTGGCGTGGGCGCTGGCCGCTGAGATGACCAGCAGCGCGCCGACGGCCAAAAAGCTGATAAATCGTTTCATCTCTCCTCCTCACCTTACTCAGAAAGACAAGCTGCTGACGAAGCCCTTGAACAGCGGCTCAACGTCACCGATGGTCGCTGGCGTGGCCACGAGGGTGGCGATCACCACGCGATTGTCGGTGATGAAGATGTAATCCACGCCCTGGATCACGCGGGGGATGGCGCCGGTCAGCCCGCCCGGATCAACCCAGGCGAACTCCTGGACGGTGGCGTTTCTCCCTTGGATGGTTTCCTGGCTGGTGCGCACAACCCGATAGGTCAAGTTGTTCTCGGCGCGCTCAGAGGCCAACAGGGCAGTGACCGCCCTGACGTCGCCGCCGGCTGGCAAGTCCACGAGGCGCAAGGCGAACTCCGCGCCGCTGCCCGTCCGATCGGCAACCCGAAAGGCCTCGCCCTTTCGCGTCGCCAGGCTGAAGGCGCTTGGATAGGCCCCGCGCACGCCGGCGACCTCGAACGGCGTGCTGCTGTTCACCGCGCCGTTCCACCCGATCACGCCAACGATGAACATGACGGCGGCCACTGCGATGGTGAACACATTCGCTTGGCGATCGCCCGCCGTCGGGTCGCCGCTGGGCAGCGCCATTCCGCCGCTCGCCGCCGCGGCCACGTCGCGGTTGACCAACAAGGTCAGGATGACAGTGACCAGCACGACGAGGGCGGCGGAGAGCGCGAAGCCGCTCAACGTTGGCAGCCCGCCGGCTGCCGCGCCGGACGATACGCTCCCAGTTTCCACCTGTCCGCTGAGCAACGTAAAGGCGCCGTTGAGCAGCGCGGTGACGACGAAGCCGAGCGGCAGCCACCAAGGGGGATCCTGCTGCACTTTGGCGTGGCCGAGGAAGTAACCGATCACGCCGCCGAAGGCAGCGTAGGCCAGCGCGACCTCCGCGACATACACGCTCCCGCTGCCCAGGTCAGCGCCGCCGCTCGCCAGGATGAACTGGAGATTCAGCGCTGTGGCATACCCCAAGCCGGCTGCGGTGCCATAGATCAGGCCGTCGGTGCGCTCGTCGAACTCCGGCGAATCGAAGATGAAGTAGCGCACCGTCGCATACAGGATGAACGTCTCGATGGCCCCGCGCAGGAAGATAGACCCAACCAGCGCGCTGCCCAGGTCGCGGAACAGCCACTCTTGCGTGCGAAAGACCTGGCTGGTGAGCGGGATGCCGAGCGCGCCGGCCAGGGCCAGGCCGATGACGAACATCTGCGCGACGTGCCCAACCGGCTCCGGCTCAAGGCGATCTTGAAGGTAGAAAAACGCCAGCCAACTGATGGCCGGCACGATGGACACGATGATCCCTACAGCTAATAAACCAATGCCGGAGAGCTGCGGGCGCAGCGCCGTGTCCAGCGCCACGATCACGGCCAGGAAGGCTATCAAGGCCACCAAGGATGCCGCTGCAGCCCGCCACGTGCTCGCTCGGGCTTTGCCCGCTTTGGCATAGCGATCTGCCTGAGGGCTTGTGGAGAGGGTTTGTGACATGCCTGCCTCCTTAAATATTGTTAGTTCAACTCAGAGTTGCGCGCAAATGTGGCGTCACGCACTGCGTGAGCCGCGGCGGACAATACTAGCACGAAGCGTTGAGGTTGAACAGTCGTAAACCTGTCTAGGCTGACGCCAGCTCGTCCAGAATAGTACCACCGATTCTCGCGGCGCATCATCAATGAGAGCCTAAGAGGATGATAAGGTCGTCTTAACATGAGGTCAGGGGCGTTCTCAGGCGTATTCACTGGTCGGGGCAGACCCGGACAAGGCGCGTGCTCGCGCCGACCGCCTGAACGACGGCGACAGGGCATTGTCCCCAGAGAACCTAAAGCGCTTAATGATAGACTCGCGCTCGAATGTTCTTGCCGCTGCTGCCGCTGCCCTTACTGATAGTCGCTATCGTGTTGCTTATCCGCGCTGAGATGCGCCTGCCGCGTGATAGGCAGAAGGTGAAGCTCTGGAAGTCCCTCGCCAGCGCTGCGGTCGGCCTGATCGCGCTGATCTCGTTCACTCAGCCGACGCACCTGCCGCTTTATTCCGCGCTCGTCCTGGCCGGCCTGCTGCTCTCCCTGCTTGGGGATTGGTGGCTCAGCGAGGCCGACGAGCAGCCTCGGCGATTCCTCTCCGCCTTGTTTGCCTTTCTCTTTGCGCATTTGGCCTATATCCTGGCCTTTGGCTACGCCCAACTCGCGCGTAGCGCGCCGTTCGATCTCAACCGCGCTGCCCTCGCTGCGGGCATTCTGCTGCTTCTGGGGAGCGTGATTTATTATTACGCACGCCCTTCGCTAGGCGAGCTGCGCCAGCCGGCGCTGCTGTATATCACGGTGATCTCGTTGACAGTGCATCAGGCCGTGTCCGGCGTCCAGATCAGTGGGAGTTTGCTGGCCCAGCCGGCGCTGGCGGTCGGCAGCGCCCTGCTGTTCTACGTCTCCGCCTTCTTTCTGATTATTAATAGATTCGTCTTTGACAATGAAGGCGAGGGCAACAGCGTGTGGGCGCTCTCCACGCACTACGGCGCGCAGTTGCTGGTGGCCCTATCGGCCTCTTTTGTGCGTTGATCTTCGTGGGCTGCCGAGTCGCAAATGACCTTTGCGTCTTCCGCGGTGCGCGTTTCTTCTATCACCTTTCAAGGGGCGCACCCCTTGCGCTTGCCCACGCGACCTCCGGCGCGGCATAATCTGAGCATTGAGCGCAACGATGGACTACGCGACGTTTAAGGCATCACTTTCACATGATCAACCGCCGGCGACGCTGAGCAACGCGCTGAAAGCATTATGGTGGGATGCGAAGGGCGATTGGGCGCAGGCCCACGCCTGTGCGCAGGCCCAGGATGACGCAGCAGGCGCCTGGGTGCACGCTTATCTGCATCGCAAGGAGGGTGACCTCTCCAACGCCAGCTACTGGTATCGCCGCGCTGGTCGGCCGATCTTCACCGGCGCGCTGAGCGACGAGTGGGAGATGTTGGCCCGCGCGTTGCTTTAGCGCTTGTCTTTCAGAAGCCGTCCTTTGCCCACCCTAGCAAGGGGTGCTTTCACTAATAAGGGCAGCCTTCCACCAAGCGATGCTGCCAACGAAGGCGAATCAATCATGGAGGGTAGGCGACGGCACTGCCGTTGCCCACCCAGCGTTTTGCCCCTATCCATGAATGCACCCTTAGCAAGCGGGACATGGTATAAACTACATCGCCTGTAAAGACAACGGCGGAGGTGTCCATAGCCAGAGTCACCCTCCCTAACTCTGAAGGGCGGTCCTTGTCCGTAGCGTGCGAAGACGAAAGGGTATGTGGTCCTCGATTAAGCCATTGTCAGTTGCGTTGGGCATTGCGCTGGTGATTAGCCCGCTACGCGCTCTCTCTCTTCTTCCCGCACAACCAGCAGCGCAGCATCGGCCTGGTTACAACCTGTTGCTCAACCCCGGCCATGAGCACCCTGGGGTTTACTTCGAGGGGCGCGGCGAGATCAACGTCACGTGGAGCTGGATCCCGTTCTGGGAGGAACCGCCGGCTGGCGTTGATCCACGCGATCCCCACTATCGCACACCAGAGTTTCGCCCTGTATTCAAACACGAATATCCCTACCGCGTGCACAGCGGCGGCGGCTCGGAACGCTGGTTCAACTTCTTCGCGGTGAACAAGAAGGCCGGCGTCATGCAGTATGTCGTCAATGTGCCGATCGGCGCCCCCTTGCGCTTCACCACGTGGGTGCAGTTGTGGTCAACTCACCTGAGCGAACAAACTACCATCCCGCCCCGCTCGATCCAGGATGGCAATCTGAGGGTGCGCGTGTGCATTGATCAAGATGGCGGCCCGCGCGACATGACCGACCCTAATCTGGTTTGCTCGGATTGGCAACAGCCTTACGATCGCTGGGAGCAGATTTTTGTTGACGGGGTGGCGAAGAATACGGCCGTGAATGTGCTGATCTGGAGTTCTGCGGATATTCCGGTCGAACATAATGATGTTTACGTTGATGACAGTTGTCTGGAGATTTTGCCGACGCCCGGCGCCAAGGGGATTTGCCTAGGCCGCGGCTTTGTCGAGACCGGCCCTGGCGTTGTGGCGCCGCCCCCTAACGTAATTGATATCCGCCCGTCTGCGCAATTCCCCTCGGATTTAACCAGTCAGCCGGCCCTGTCGGAGGTCAAAGCGCCCGCCGGTGATAAGCCGGCGCTGGCCGTCAACGCGAAGCGGGTGCTTAACCTGCGCGCCGAGCCTCGCGCAGATGCGAAAGTCCTGGCCAAGGCCCAGCGCGGCGAGATTCTGTCGGTCACCGGCAGGAGCGCGGATGGCAAGTGGTTCCGCGTGGTCAGGAAGGGCACACAAGGATGGGTATCAGCCGATCTGACGCTCCCCAACGCGGCTGCGCGCAAGGCAGCGGTCGTGACAGTGGCGAAAGAGCGCGTTGAAACCGAGGAACAGGACAACAATAATACGAGGGTGCGCTAGCTGTTCGGCGCGCGCAGCGCTTCTGGCGCATCTCGTCGTCGCCGGCGCGCTCGTTGGTTGCGTGCGTGTCGCCTCCT